>CALANQ010000431.1 GCA_937926025.1 uncultured Acidimicrobiales bacterium | reverse complement strand
CCTATGAGCCCGCCGCTGACCGGCGCGTCCACCACGTCGACGCCGTGGGGCGCGGCCAGCTCGGCGAGGCGGGCGGGTGTGTCGGCCTCGACGGTGGAGTGGATGGCCACCACGGTGCCCGGCTGGGCGTTGGAGAGGATGCCCTGCTCGCCGGCCAGGACCTCGGTGACCTGGGCGTCGTCGCGCACCATGATCGAGATGACCGTGGCCCGGCCGGCGACCTCGGCGGGGGAGGCGGCCACGTGGGCGCCCTTGGCGGCGAACGGCTCGGTGGCGGGCAGGTGCACGTCGTACACGGTGAGGCCGTCGGGCCAGTCCGTCCAGCGCGACGCCATCGGCGCCCCGATCTGCCCAAGGCCGATGAACCCGACCCCCGCCATCAGCGCAACCCCCCGAGGTCGCAAACCGCGCAGCCGAACGAGTGAGCGAGGGAGATCATCGGAAGATCTGGCCGCCGTCGACGTCGAGGATCTGGCCGGTGATCCAGGCGGCGTCGTCGGACAGGAGGAACAGGCAGGCGCCGGCCATGTCGTCCACCGTGCCCTTTCGCTTGAGGGCCAGGTCGGCCACCAGCTGGTCGACGTAGGCGCCGGCCTGCTTCTCGGTGGCGGCGGTGTCGGTGGGGCCGGGGGCGATGGCGTTGACCCGGATGTTGCGTCCGCCCAGCTCGTGCGCCAGCTGTTGCGTGAGGCCGTTGATGCCGACCTTGGCCAGGCCGTAGAAGCCCGAGTACAGCCACGCTGCCGTCGAGGACTGGTTGACGATGGCGCCCCCGCCCCGGCGGGCCATGTGCTTGTAGACGGCCCGGGTGCACAGCAGGGCGCCGTGCATGTTCACGTCCATGATCCGGCGGTAGTAGTCCCAGTCGACGGTGAGGAGCATGTCGAACTCCATGTCGCCGTAGATCGCCGCGTTGTTGACCAGCAGGTCGATGCCGCCGAAGCGCTCCACGGTGGCCTCCGCCATCGCCAGGGTGGACTCGGGGCTGCTGATGTCGACCCGCACGAAGTGGGCGTCGCCGCCGGCATCGCCGGAGATCTCCGCGGCCACCTTCTCGCCCGCTTCCTCGGCGACGTCTGCGATCACCACGTCGGCCCCCTCGGCGGCCAGGCGGCGGGCGTACGCCTCGCCGATCCCACCCGCGGCGCCGGTGACGATCGCCACCTTCCCGTCGAACCTGCTCATGTCGTCGTCCTCTCGTGCTCTCGATCTGGGTGGGGTGGAACCTGGCTGGAAGCGGTCAGGCGCTCTCGGCGATGGCCTTGGTCTCGAGGTACTCCTCGAAGCCGGCGACGCCCATCTCACGGCCGATGCCGGAGGCCTTGTAGCCGCCGAACGGCACGTCGGCGGAGTACCAGACGCCGCCGTTGATGCTGAGGGTGCCGGTGCGGATGCGGCGGGCGACGGCCCACGCCCGGTCGGTGTCGGGCGACCAGACGGCACCCGACAGGCCGTAGGCGGAGTCGTTGGCGATGCGGACGGCGTCGTCGTCGCCGTCGTGGGGGATGGCCACCAGGACCGGACCGAAGATCTCCTCCTGCGCCAGCCGCGACGAGTTGTCGAGACCGGCGACCAAGGTCGGCTCGATGAAGAAGCCGCGCTCCTTGTCGGCGGGGCGGCCGCCACCCGTGGCGAAGGTGCCGCCCTCCTCGGCGGCGATGCGGAGGTAGCCCTCGATGCGGTCGCGCTGGCGGGCCGAGATGACCGGTCCGCAGATGGTGCCGGGATCCTGGGGATCGCCGGCGCCGAGGGCGGCCATGGCGGCGGCGGCGATCTCGACGCCCTCGTCGTAGCGGGAGCGCGGGATGAGGAGGCGGGTGGTGATGGCGCAGCCCTGGCCGGCGTGGGTGCAGGCGGCGAAGGCGGCCATGCCGGCGGCGGCCGCCAGGTCGGCATCGTCGAGGATCACGAACGCGCTCTTGCCGCCGAGCTCCAGGAAGACCCGCTTGAGCGTCTCAGCGGCCCCGGCCATGACCTTGCGGCCGGTGGCGGTGGACCCGGTGAACGACACCACGTCGACGCGGGGATCGGTGCTGAGCATGGCGCCGATGGCGTGGTCCGAGCTGTTGACCACGTTGAGGACGCCGGGCGGGAGGTCGGTCTCGGTGGCGGCGATGGCGGCGACGGCCGATGCCGCCCACGGCGTGTCCGGCGCGGGCTTGAGCACCACGGTGCAGCCGGCGGCCAGCGCCGGGCCGAGCTTGGCCAGGTTGATCTGGTGGGGGAAGTTCCACGGGGTGATCGCGCCGACCACGCCCGCCGGCTCGCGCACGATGGTCCGGCGGCTCCTGACGCCCACCGGCGTGGCCTCGCCGAGGTCGGTGGTCCACTCGTAGGACTCGGCCAGGTCGGCGGCGAAGCCGAGGTCCTCGACGGGGGTGTCGAGCTGGGCGATCGACGTGAGGAAGCGGGGCGCGCCCACCTCGGCGATGGTCAGCTCGCGGAGGTCGTCGCTGTGGGCCTGGAGGGCGTCGCGCAGCTGGCGGATGCAGCGGGCCCGGAACGCCGGTTCGGCCCACTCGGGTGCCCCGCCGTCGAAGGCGCGGCGGGCGGCGTCGATGGCGGCGTCGAGGTCGGCGGCGGTGCCGTCGGCGGCGACGCCGAGCACCTCCTCGGTCGCCGGGTTGATGGTCTCGAACGTGCCGCCTCCGGAGGCGGGGACGAGCTTGCCGTCGATCAGGTTCTGGTCGAGGCCGTCCATCAGGAGCGGCCCTCCCACAGGTTCACGGGTGCCTTGCCGTGCGGGTAGTAGCCGGGGAGATCGGCCTTCATGGAGCGCTCCATCCGGGCGGTCATGCCGTCCGAGAGGACGCCGGCCGTCATCATGTCCATGAAGAGCGAGGCGGCGTTGCCGAAGTCGAACCAGTCCCGCTGCCAGCGCCACTGGTGGTCGCCGCCGGGAGCCGTCCTCGCGGGTGGCGTCGGCGATCTGGCGCCAGAAGCCGATCACCATGCCCTTCTGCTCGTCGATGACGATCTCCTCGTACGGGTACTCCCAGCCGCCGAGGCCCTCCATCTCCAGGCCCAGGGCGATCTCGCGGATCTCCTCGCGCCCGACGGCCATGAAGTCCGTGTGGGCGCCGTAGTTCCAGCCGTAGGTGGCGTCCTCGGTGTACAGGTCGGCCATCGGCTTCCAGTCACCGGCGGCTTCGGCGTCGCGGTTGGCCTGGAGCCAGCGCTCGACCATCTCCTCCAGCTCGGCACGTGGGTAGGCGGTCATGCGGGGTCCTTTCCGTCGTCGTCGACGATCGACAGGGCGTGGGTGGGGCAGTACGTCACGGCGAGCTCGGCCGCGGCTCGCAGCTCCTCGGGCGGGCGGGCATCGAGCACCGTCAGGTCGCCCTTCTTCGAGACCGAGAACACGGCGGGGGCTTCGCCCTCGCACACGGCGTGGCCCTGGCACAGGTCGCGGTCGACCTCGATGCGCCAGCCCTCGCTGCGGGGGGCGGGGGAGGCGTCGACCTCCACCGGAGCTGGCTCCGCCGCCTCCGATGGACCGCTCGCGGTGCGGCGCTCCACGGTGGCCAGGCACGGCTGCTGCAGCTGGATGACCATCTTCGACAGGTCGTTGCGGTAGCTGTCGAGCGGCTGGGCGGCGGTGAACGACCAGTCCTTGAGCAGCACGGAGAAGATGGCCTTCAGCTGCATCATGGCGAACTGGGCGCCGACGCAGCGGTGGCGGCCGGCGCCGAACGGGATCCAGTTCCACGGGTTGGCGGCGTCGGCCCCGGGGTCCTCGAGGTAGCGGCCCGGGCGGAACGCGTCGCCGTCGCCGAACGCCTCGGGCAGCCGGTTGGAGGCCCACGGCGAGGCGCCGACCATCCTCCCGGCCGGGATGTGG
>CALANQ010000430.1 GCA_937926025.1 uncultured Acidimicrobiales bacterium | reverse complement strand
CCGCCGCAAGGGCATCGGCGGTGCCGCGGTCGGCATCGCCGTCGGGGTCCTGGGTGCGGCGGCAGCCCAGCGTCGGGCCGCCCGCAGCTGAGCGCTACCGCTTGAGGCGACGGCGGTCCTGCTCCTTGAGCACCCGCTTGCGGATGCGGATGTTCTCGGGCGTGACCTCGACCAGCTCGTCCTCGGCGATGAACTCCATTGCGTTCTCGAGGGTGACCACCTTGGGCGGGGTCAGCTTGATGGCCTCGTCGGCGGAGTGGGTGCGGATGTTGGTCTTCTGCTTCTCCCGCACGCAGTTCACGATCATGTCGTCGGGGCGGCTGTTCTCCCCGATGATCATCCCCTCGTAGACCTCTTCGCCGGGTCCGACGAACAGCACGCCGCGGGTCTGGAGGTTGTCCAGCGCGTAGGCGGTGGTGGTGCCGGTGCGGTCGGCCATCATGGCGCCGCCCTGGCGGTGCGGCAGCTCGCCCACCCACGGCATCCATCCGGCGTTGTGGGTGTGCAGCAGGGCGGTGCCCCGGCTGGCGGTGAGCAGCAGGCCCCGGAAGCCGATGAGGCCGCGGGCCGGCGCCTCGAACGTGATGACGGTGCGGCCGGTGTCGCCCGGGCGCAGGTCGGTGACCCGTCCCTTTCGGGGCGCCAGCGCCTGGGTGACGGTGCCGACGTGCTCCTCGGGCACGTCGCACACGCCCCGCTCGAGCGGCTCGTGGCGCTTGCCGTCGATGTCCTTGACGATGACCTCGGGACGGCTGGGCTGGAGCTCGTAGCCCTCCCGCCGCATGCTCTCGATGAGCACGGCCAGCTGCAGCTCGCCGCGGCCCGACACCTCGAGCACGTCGGGCGAGTCGGTGTCCTCGACGCGGATCGACACGTTGCCGAGCACCTCGCGCTCGAGACGGTCGCGCAGGTGGCGGGAGGTGAGGTACTTGCCCTCCTTGCCGGCCAGCGGCGACGTGTTGACGCCGAAGGTCATGCGCAGCACGGGCTCGTCGACGCTGAGCCGGGGCAGGGCCTCGGGGTCGGTGGGGTCAGCGATGGTGTCGCCGATCTCGACCTCGGGGAAGCCCGCCACCACGAACAGGTCGCCGGCGCGCAGCTCGTCGACGTCTTCGCGGCCGATGCCGGCGAAGCCCATGAGGCCGGTGAGCTTGCGCTCGACGGGCTTGCCGCCCTCGAGCACCTCCTCGTCGAGCAGCGCGACCCGGTCGCCCTTGCGGAGCGTGCCCCGCTTGACCCGCCCGATGGCGAGGCGACCCAGGTAGTCCGACGCGTCGAGGTTGGTGACGATGGCCTGGAGGGAGCCGTCGGCGTCGACCTCGGGCTCGGGCACGGTGTCGACGATGGCCTGCAGCAGCGGGGTCAGGTCGTCGCCGTCGCCCGGCATGCCGATGCCGGTGATGGCCTTGGAGTCCCGGGCGATGGCGGAGATGATCGGGAACTCGATGTCGTCGTCGTCGGCACCGAGGTCCATGAACAGCTCGTAGACCTCATCGAGCACCTCGTCGGGGCGGGCGTCCTGGCGATCGACCTTGTTGAGCACGAGGATGGCCGGCAGCCCGGGCGCCTTCGACAGCACGTAGCGGGTCTGGGGCAGCGGGCCCTCGGCTGCGTCGACCAGCAGGATCACGCCGTCGACGAGCTCCAGCGACCGCTCGACTTCGCCGCCGAAGTCGGCGTGGCCGGGCGTGTCCACCAGGTTGATCTTGATGTCGCCCCACTGGACCGAGGCGGCCTTGGCGAGGATGGTGATGCCGCGCTCGCGCTCCTGGTCGTTGGAGTCCATGACCCGGTCGACCACCGCGCTGTGGGCGCTAAACACGCCGGTGGAGCGGAGCAGCGCATCGACGAGCGTCGTCTTGCCATGGTCGACGTGCGCGACGAGGGCGACGTTGCGGAGCGCGGTGAAGGACACGGGAGGAACCTGTCTGGGTTGTACGGGAGCAGAGGGGCGAAGGCGCAGGTGACGGCGGGGCTCAGGCCCAGTCGTCGGCTTCCTGCTGGGCCTCGTCGGTCATCGCCAAGCACCATCCGGCATGGTCGTGACCAGGATCGGCGCCGCACTCCGGGCAGGAGCGCTCATCGGCTCGATCGAGCAAGTCATTGAACGACGGCTCGGAGGAGCGCTTCAGCTCCCGAGCTTCTTCGTACCGGCGGTGACGACCCTTTTTCATGGGCCAAACTCCCGAAGAGGTGGCGTAATCCGAAGGGCAAGTGTAGCCGCATCGAACGCCCGTACCTCATTCGACGGAACGACGATGTCCACCTGCTGTTCTCAGTCTGAAGCGCGGTCTTCGAGGACCAGGTTCCCGGCCCCGTCGAAGGCCAGCGCGGCCTCGCCGTCGACCAGCCGGCGGATGCGCTCACCCACCAGCTCGGCGCGCCAGCCGACCAGCAGGCGGGCGCTGGGGTCACCGGCCAGGAGGGCCTCGATGTCGGCCCGGGTGGCCACCAGCGAGGTCTCGATCTCCAGGTCACGGGACAGCTGGCTGACCCAGGCGGCCACCAGGGAGACGGCCGGCCGGAGGCGGCGGTCCAGGTCGTAGGTGGGACCCGTGGGGCGGGGCACCGTCTGGCCCCGACCGGCCTCCACCGCGGCGAGGACGGCGTCGCCGACCTTGCCCTTGGCGTGGCGCTCGTCCACGCCCCGGATGCGCTTCAGGTCCTCGAGCGTCTTCGGCTTGCGCTGGGCGACGCCCACCACGGCCAGGTCGGAGAACACGAAGCGGACCGGCTGGTCCAGCTCCATGGCCCGCTCCTCGCGCCAGGCGGCCACGCTGCGGGCGATGGCCGCCGTCTCGCCACGGAGCGTCCGGGCCTCCTTGATGCGCAGCCAGGCGTCCTCGGGCTGGCGCCGCACCCGGCCGCGGGCCCGCATCACCTCGCACTCGGCGAGGGCCCAGTCCAGGCGGCCCCGCTCCTCGAGCTGAGCGGTGAGCTTCTCCCGCAGGCCCAGCAGGTACTCCACGTCGGATGCCGCGTAGCGCCGCTGGTCTCCGCCGAGCGGGCGCCGGAGCCAATCGGTGAGGCGATCGCCCTTGGGCAGGTGCACGCCGTAGAAGCGCTCCACCAGGGCGGCCAGGCTGGGCAGCGAGTGGCCCACGAACCCGGCGGCGAGCTGCGTGTCGAAGAGCTCCCGGGGCAGGGCACCGCACGCCAGGTCCAGCACCTCGAGGTCCTGGCTGGCCGCGTGCATCACCACCACCGCCGGCCCCTGGAGGGCGGCGGCGAATGGCGCCAGGTCCACGGCGAACGGGTCGACCAGCGCCTTCTGGTCGTTCCAGGAGAGCTGGATCAGCGCGAGCTGCGGGAAATACGTGCGCTCGCGGTGGAACTCGGTGTCGATGCCGAAGGCCTCGACCTCGCACAGCTCCTCGATGATCTGGCCGAACGCAGCGTCGTCGTCGATCCACCGGTGACCGTCGAGGTCACCCATGTCGGCCCCGTCCGGGGCGGAGTCGCTGCGCTCCCAGGCCACGGATCAGGAGCCAGGCTCGTCGCCGGTGACGACCGGGTGGCCCGCCTCGATCCACGCCATCGTCCCGCCGGCGATGTTGATGGCGTCGATGCCCTGGCCCCGGAGGAACTGCGCCGCCCGGGCGCTGCGGCCGCCCACCTTGCAGATGATGAGGACCTCGTCGACGGTCGGGAACTCGTCGACCCGTTCCATCACCTCGCCCAGCGGGATCAGCGGGGCGCCGGGCACGTGGCCCTCCACGTACTCGTCGGGCTCGCGCACGTCGATCACGGTGGTGCCAGCGGCATGGCGCCTGGCGGCTTCGGCGATGTCGATCTCGGGAACGGTCACCCGGCCGAGTGTACGGCGCGTCAACCCCGATGCTCGGGGATCGCACCCCCGTCGCCGCGATGCCGAGTCGTCCAACGGCGCACGTCGTCGGGGGTGTCGAGGTCCTCGACCACCGCTGTGGGCGCCTCGATCTCGACGGTTCGTCCGACCGAGAACGCGGCATCAGACCGGCGCGCGCCGTCGTCGACCAGACCGATGAGCGCCGGGGCCGCCGCCGTCCGCCAGGCGCTGGGGAACGGCTGGCGGCGACCATCGGCGGTCACCACCGCAGCTGCGATCACCTCGTCGGGAGCGCCGTGAAGGGCGTGCACGAGGTCCGCGATCACGGCACCCGTCAGGTCGGGCTGGTCGCACGCCGCCACCACCACGACCTCGACGCCGCCCACGCCGTCCGCCTCGGCGACGGCGGTGGCCAGCCCGCCGAGCGGCCCCTCACCGGGCCACCGGTCCGCCACCGCCCCGTCTTCGTCCGGGTCGGCGCCGATCAGCACCACGGCTCCGGCACCGCCGTCGAACAGTGCGCGCCGCACCCGGTGGGCCATCGGCTCGCCGTCGAGGGCCAGCGACGCCTTGTCCGCCCCCATCCGCCGGCTGGCCCCGCCCACCAGGACGGCCCCGAGCACGGCATCGGACACGACGGCCTCCGGTGCCTCAGGTGGCGAGGCCGCCGTAGGAGGCTTCCCTGCCCCGGCTGGCCTCGGTAGTGGCGGCGCCGTCGGCCAGGTCCGCCAGGAACTGGTCGGCGATGCGGGCGTGGTACGGCGACAGCATCAGGTGCAGCCCGCCCTGCTGGCGGTCCAGGTTCCAGCCCCGGTCGTCCATCACATCGCCCACCGCGCCGATGTCGAGCGTGCTCGACCCGATCTCGAACAACGACAGGTCGGGGGCGTGGGTGATCTCCAGGCCGTCGATGCCCTCGATGCCGGCCTGCATCCGGCGGGTGGTGTCCCGGACGATCTCCGTGAGCCGCAGGTACCCGTCCTCGCCGAGGTGGTTGATGGCCGCCCACGCACCGGCGATGGGCGCCGCCGACCGCGTGCCGGCCGCCGTGCCCGAGGCGTAGAGGCCGCCGGGCCAGTCGTCGTACCAGAAGAACTGGTGGCTCAGCAGGTCCCGGCTCTTGTAGAGGACCGTGGACGCCCCCTTGAACGTGTAGCCGTACTTGTGGATGTCGGCGGAGATCGAGGTCACCCCCGGCACCCGGAAGTCCCACGGCGGCACCTCCTCCCCCAGCCGCTCCCACCAGGGCAGGATCCAGCCGCCCAGGCAGGCGTCGGTGTGGAACAGGATGTCCCGCTCCAGGGCCAGGCCGGCCAGCGCCGGGATGTCGTCGATGACGCCGTACGGGTAGCACGGGGCCGAGCCGACGATCAGGCCGGTCCGCTCCGTGATGGCGGCCTCGGTGGCGGCCACGTCGGCCCGTCCGTCGGGCCCGACCGGGATCAAGATGTGCTCCAGGTCCAGGTACTTGGCGGCCTTGGCGAACGCCGGGTGCGCCGTGGACGGCGTGAGGGGCTGCGGCTCCGCGATCCCCCGGGCCACCTGCACGGCGAGGAAGATCGACTCGGTCCCACCCGAGCTCATCGACCCGGCGTTGGGCTCGGTGCCGAGCAGCTGGCAGGCCATCGAGATGACGTCGAGCTCCATCTGCAGGACGCTCGGGTACTTGAACGGGTTCAGCGCGTTGTCGTGGATGTACCGCAGCGCGACCTGCTCGATCAGCTCCTCGTGCTCGTGGTCGTCGACGTTGTAGACGAGGCTGAACGCCTTCCCACCCCGCCAGTCGATGTCCTCCGCGTGCCGCTGCTCGATGAGCGCCAGCAGCTCCTTCGCGTCGCTGCCGTGCTCCGGGATCCGTGCTCCGTCGGTCATGTCCCGAACCTAGGCCAGCCGCACCGCAGCCGCGTCTGCCCGTCCTCCGACGGGGCGCGCCGCAGACCCCGTCGTGCGTGGCTTCGCTCAGGTGATCTCGGTGCCGTCGGGTCGGAAGACGTGCCACCGGCCGTGGCGGTCACGGACCACGGCGTAGCCCTGTTCCTTGAGCCGGTTGTGCCGCCCGCACACGGGTGCCCCGTTGCCGGGGTCGGTTCTCCCCTCGCTCGGTCCGCCGAAGCCGTCGAGGTGGTCGGACTGGCACTCGCTGGCGGGGACCTGGCACCCGGTCCAGGTGCACATGGGGTGGGAGAGGCGGACGGCGCCCTGGCGGGCGCCGGCGAAGCAGCGGGCCTTGCGGCCCATGTCGAGCACCACCGCATCGGCGCCCGTGACCACCCGCCGCACGTGCCCGATGAGGGTGGCGACGACGACCTCGGTCGGGTCGAGCGGCCGTCCGTCGATCGTCCCGCAGCGGAACCCGACCGGTCCGCCCTCGGGAGGCCCGTTCCCTGGCTTGCGGACCGGAGCAGGAGCGTCTCCCGGCACGGAGTCGGGTGCCGACTCGCGCTCGGGCTCTGGCTCGGGCTCGACGGTGGACTCGCACCCGGTTCCGGGTTCATCGCCGAGGGTGCCGGCCAGGTCGTCCCACCAGGTGACGGCGCGCGGGTCGGGCCCGGGATCGGTGCCGAAGAGCTTGGCGAGGTGCCGTTCGAAGGTGGGCTGGTCGATCACGAGGTCGGTGCAGGTCCGGGCGCTGACGCCGTACTCGGCCAGGTCGCCCCGCAGCATGCAGGTCTTCATGGCGTCAAAGCGCCGCTGGCCGTCGGTGCGGACCAGGTCATCAACGGTGGCGGCGTCGCCCAGCCGGCAGCGCGCCTCGGCCCAGTCGGCCTCGAACTCCCGACGGACCTGGCGCTGCCAGACGTCCTCGATCTCCTGCATGTCGACGCCACCGCCCCCGCCCTCGAAGCGACCGGACCCGTCGAGGTTCTGCGGCATCCGGAAGTCCCGGTTGGCATCGTTGCGCTCGGCCCGGTCGCCGGCGCCGTCCTCGTCGACCAGCCGCTCCCAATCGGTGAGCGCAGCGTCGAAGTCCGGGTACGGGAGCATCACCGCCGCTCGCACCATCGCCTCGTCGGCATCGACGAGCGCCTCCCGCACCCGCCCGTTGGCGAACGTGCGGGCGATCCGCTCCGCCTGCGGTGTCCCCAGGCGGCCCTCCGCGTGAGCCGCCTCGGCGTGCGGCATCCGCTGGAGCATCGACGCCACCTGATCCCGACGGAGCGCGGCCGCCTTGGACAGGTTGGCGCCGTGCCGCACCATCACCTTGGCCGACGCGTGGCCGTCGGCTCGGAACACGCCGGACCGGTCGATCGCAGCGAGCACCCCGAGCTGGGCAGCGTGCAGCCGACGGCCCAGCGCCTCGATCTCCCGCACCCGCACCATCGCCTCATCGCACGAGACCGGCTCCCACCCGTCCGCCAGCAGGACGCCCAGGCCCGCGTCGATCCCGTCGATCGCCCCCGCCACCACCGGATCCGAGACCTTCGAGACCATGACCCGATCGTACGAACAGGGTCTGACAGCAAAGCACCGAAACAGCACGAAAGTCAGACAGCGGCGAACCCTCGGCCGACGTGGTCAGACGGGCTGGTTCAGCCGCCGTAGTTCATGCGGGTGTCCTCCATGCGGAGGACCGGGGTCTCCTCGTCCTTGAGGAAGGCGGTGTCGACCACCTCACCGAGGAACAAGGTGTGGTTGCCGACCTCGACCGCCTGGCGGACCTCGCAGTCGAGGTAGGCCACGGCCTGGCT
>CALANQ010000429.1 GCA_937926025.1 uncultured Acidimicrobiales bacterium | reverse complement strand
CGAGGTGCAGGCCCACGACACCCGGTTGGATCAGCTCCACCACCACCACGAGACGCTCCCGGCCCGCGCCGAGCGCGATGCGGCCGCTGCCGCGCTCCAGGCCGCGGAGCAGCAGGTCGAGGCCACCACCGCCCAGCGCGACGACCTGGCCCGCCAGCAGAAGAAGATCGACGACGAGGTCGAGCTGGTGAAGGAGAAGCGGGCGGGGTTCGACGCCCGGCTCTACGGCGGCACGGTCACCAACCCCGGGGAGCTCCAGGACCTCCAGAAGGAGATCGACGCCCTCAGCCGGCGCATCTCGGGGCTGGAGGACGACGAGATCGAGGTCATGGAGCAGGTGGAGCCGGTGGAGGCCCAGCTCGTGGAGCTGCAGGCCGCCGTGGAGCAGCGCCGCACCGTCCTGGCCGACGCCGAGGACCGCCTCACCGGCGCCGAGGCCGAGGTGCTGGCCGCCCTCGACGCGGAGACGGCTGACCGGGAGGCCTCGGTCGCTCCGGTCCCCGCCGATCTCCTCGCCGAGTACACCACCTTGCGCGGCGGGCGGGGCGGCATCGGCGTCGCCCGCCTCACCGGCAGCCAGTGCGGGGCCTGCCACCTCACCCTGTCCGCCATGGAGGCGGCGCGGATGCGCAAGCTCGGCGAGGGCGAGGTCGGGCACTGCGACGAGTGCGGCCGCATCCTCGTCCCCTGACCGGCGCGCCGTGCTGATCTGGTTCGCGGTCCTCTCGGTCCTGCTGGTCGCCATCGTCTTCAAGAGCCCCGGCATCGACTACCGCACCGTCATCGTCGGTGCCGTGCTCCCCATCGGCGAAGGGCTCACCGGCGGCCCCAAGGTCCTGCACTCGGTGGTCGGCGCCGTCGTGGTGCTCGGCGTGCTGATGCTGGCCACCCGGCGCCAGCGCCTCCTGCGTCGCCGCCTGCTCGGCATCCCCATCGGGATGATGGCCCACCTGGTGCTCGATGGCGCGTTCGCCGTCACCGCCGTGTTCTGGTGGCCGCTCGCCGGGTTCGCCTTCGCGGACCAGCAGATCCCCGAGTGGGACCACCTGGGCGTCTCGCTCGTGCTGGAGGTCGTCGGGATCGCGGTGGGCGTGTGGGCGTGGCGGTGGTTCGGTCTCGACGACCCGGAGAAGCGCCAGCGGTTCTGGACCGACGGCCGTCTGGACGTGCCGGGGTAGCGGTCAGATCCGGACGATGCCCGGGGTCCCGGCCGTGATCTCCACGGTGCCGTCGACCTTCGCCCCCGATGTCGGGGTGGCGATGGTGTCGACCACCACGAACTCCGTGGTCCACTTCTCCGGCGTGATAGTGCAGCGGACGTAGCCGTTGTCCTCGAAGTTGGCGTAGGCCAGCCCGAAGGCGCTGAGGTCGACGGCGCTGCCGATGGCGCCCAGGCCGGGGGAGGAGATGCCGGGGCCGACCAGTTCGTGGGCGACGATCTCGCCCTCGGTGGTGGCGTCGGGCATGCGGAGGTCCGCGGCGCCGCCGGCGTGGATGTCGCCGGTGAGCACCACCACGTTGCGCAGCCCGGCCTGGTAGATGGCGTCAAGCAGCCGGGACCGGGCGGCGGGGTAGCCGTCCCACTGGTCGACGTTGAGCACCAGGTCGCCGAGCACCAGCGACTTCACGACCGTCTGCTGGGCCAGCACCGTCCAGATGGCGTCGGTGGCCTTGAGGCCCTTGGCCAGCCACGCCTCCTGGTCGGGGCCGAGCATGGTGTGGCTCGGGTCGTCGAGCTCCGGGCAGTCGGCCCGGTTGGTGGGGATCTGGTCGCCGCAGACCTGGTCGCTGCGGTACTGGCGCCCGTCGAGCACGAAGAACCGGGCGAGCATGCCGTACTGGAACGACCGGTACACCTGGAGCGAACCGTCGTCGGCCGGCGGGTCGATGCGGATGGGATGGGCTTCCCAGAACGCCTGGTAGGCGGCGGCGCGCCGAGCGGCGAAGGTGGCCTGGTCCGCCGGGTTCTCGGCGATGTCGGCGGCGTAGTTGTTCTCGACCTCGTGGTCGTCCCACGTGATGACCCACGGGGCGGCCTGGTGAGCAGCCTGGAGCGCCGCGTCGCGCTGGTAGGCGGCGTACAGCACCCGGTAGTCGGCGAGGGTGGTCGGCTCGCCCTTCAGCGGGATGGCCAGGTCGCCGGTGCCGCCGGGGTACTCGTAGATGTAGTCGCCGAGGAAGAAGATCACGTCGGGCTCGCCCTGGACCAGGTGCGGGTACGCCGTCCAGTGGCCGGCGGTGCGCAGCTGGCACGAGGCGAACGCCAGGCGCAGCTCGTCGACCGGGGCGTCGGCCTCCGGGGTGGTGCGGGTCCGGCCGGCCGGGCTGACGTAGTCGCCGATGCGGAACCGGTACCAGTACCACGTGTCGGGGGCCAGGCCGTGGGCGTCGGCGTGCACGCTGTGGCCGAACTCGGCCGCCGCCGGCTCGGTGCCGCTCTTGACGATGGTGCGGAACTCCTCGTCGCTGGCGATCTCCCACAGCACGGCGAAGTCCTCCTCGCCGAGCCCGCCCTGGCCGGTGGGGTCGGTGAGATCGGTGGCCAGGCGGGTCCAGAGGATGACCGAGCTGTCGAGCGGATCACCGGATGCGACGCCCAGCAGGAACGGGTCCGTGTCGATGCCCTTCGCCGG
>CALANQ010000428.1 GCA_937926025.1 uncultured Acidimicrobiales bacterium | reverse complement strand
CCGCCGCACCCTGGAGCACATGCAGGCCCTGCGGACCCTGCTGGCCGGCGAGCCGCTGTCGCTGCACGGCGAGTTCGTGGACCTCGAGGTGGAGGCGCCCCGGCTCACCGCGGAGGCGCCGATCCGCCCGCCCTTCTACTTCGGTGGGCTGTCCCCGGCGGCCCGCGACGTGGCCGCCCAGGCCGCCGACGTCTACCTCACCTGGCCGGACACCGTGGCCGCCACGGCCGAGGTCGTCGAGGACCTGAGCGCTCGGGCCTCCGCCCACGGACGCTCCCTCCGCTTCGGGTTCCGGGCCCACGTCATCGTGCGGGAGACCGAGGACGAGGCCCGCGCCGCCGCCCGCGACCTGATCGCCGCGCTGGATGACGCCACCGGCTCCGCCATCCGGGCGCGGTCGCTCGACACCGCCTCCGCCGGCGTCGCCCGCCAGGCCGAGCTGCGGGAGGGGGCCGACGACGAGGGCTACGCCGAGCGCCACCTCTGGACCGGGGTCGGCCGAGCCCGATCCGGTGCCGGGGCGGCCATCGTGGGCGACCCCGACCAGGTGCGGGCCACCCTCGACGCCTACCGGCAGGTGGGCGTCGACGCCTTCATCCTGAGCGGCTACCCCCACCAGCGCGAGTGCGACCGCTTCGCCCGGCTCGTCCTCGACGACTACCCGCACGCCCCCCTGTGGATCGGGAAGGCGCAATTGCTACCATCGGCGTAGGAGAAATTCGCTCGTCCTCCTGAGGGAACCACGCCATGGCAGTCACCGATCTGGATCTCGGCAAGTACAAGCTCGGCTGGTCCGACGCCGAGGACTACGTCTTCAAGCCGAAGAAGGGCCTCACCACCGACATCGTCAACGAGATGTCGTGGATGAAGGGCGAGCCCGACTGGATGCTCACCAAGCGGCTCAAGAGCCTGCGGGCCTTCGAGCGCCGCCCGATGCCCAACTGGGGCGGCGACATGTCGGAGATCTACTTCGACGACATCTACTACTACATCAAGCCCACGGACCGGCAGGTCGACGAGTGGGAAGAGCTGCCCGACGCCATCAAGCAGACCTACGAGAAGCTGGGCATCCCGGAGGCCGAGCGCAAGTACCTGGCCGGCGTCACCGCCCAGTACGAGTCCGAGGTCGTCTTCCACCGCAACCGGGAGGACCTCGAGCGCCTCGGCGTCATCTTCTGCGACATGGACACGGCCCTGAGGGAGTACCCGGAGCTGGTCAAGCAGTACTTCGGCACCGTCATCCCGGCCAACGACAACAAGTTCGCCGCGCTCAACACGGCCGTGTGGTCGGGCGGGTCGTTCATCTACGTCCCGCCGGGCGTGAAGGTCGACATGCCGCTGCAGGCCTACTTCCGCATCAACGCGGAGAACATGGGTCAGTTCGAGCGGACGCTGATCATCGCCGACGAGGGCTCCGAGGTGCACTACATCGAGGGCTGCTCGGCTCCCACCTACACGTCGGACTCGCTGCACTCCGCCGTGGTCGAGATCGTGGTCAAGCCCAGCGCCCGGGTCACCTACACCACCATCCAGAACTGGTCGAACAACGTCTTCAACCTGGTCACCAAGCGGGCCCGGGTCGAGGCCGAGGGCCACATGGAGTGGATCGACGGCAACATCGGCAGCCGCCTCACCATGAAGTACCCGGCCGTCTGGCTGGTCGGCCCCAAGGCCTCGGGCGAGGTGCTCTCGGTGGCCTACGCCGGCGCCGGCCAGCACCAGGACACCGGCTCCAAGATGGTGCACGCCGCGCCGGAGACCACCTCGAAGATCGTGTCGAAGTCCATCTCCAAGGACGGCGGGCGCACCAGCTACCGCGGGCTGATCCGGGTCGAGGACGACGCCTACGGCTGCAAGAGCCACGTGCAGTGCGACGCGCTCATCCTCGACGACTTCTCCGTGTCGGACACCTACCCGTACATGGAGGTCGGCGCCCGTGATGCGGTCATCGGCCACGAGGCCACCGTGTCCAAGGTGGCCGACGAGCAGCTCTTCTACCTGATGAGCCGCGGCCTCTCCGAGGACCAGGCCATGGGCATGGTCGTCAACGGATTCATCGAGCCGGTCACCAAGACCCTCCCCATGGAGTACGCCGTGGAGTGGTCCCGCCTCATCGAGCTCCAGATGGAGGGCTCGGTCGGCTGACCGACCACGGCGAGCTCAGAGCAGCGTGACCGGGTCGCCCACCGCCACGGTGCCGGGTTCGATCACGGAGCAGTAGAGGCCGAGGTGGTTCGGGAACGCCTCGTTCAGGTCGCTCATCGCCTGGAAGAGGGCGGGCTCGCGCTCGAGGCCGCCGGGCTGGGCCCGCAGGGGCATGGCGCAGCGGACCGTCGGGCCGTCGACGGCGATGACCACGTCGCCGATGGCCACCTGCTGGCCGATCCACTCCTGCTCCACGAACGGGGGGCCGTCGACGTCGAGCACCAGGTTGGGCCGGAACCGGCGGACGTCCCAGTCCAGGTCGGGCCGGGCTGCGGCGCAGCCGGCCAGGGTGGCCGTCGTGACCAGGTGCAGGGGAGCGAGGTCGAGGAACGTGCCGGGCGGCGCCGGGATGGCGTAGTACTCGGCGTCGTCGGAGCACCTGACCGACGGGGAACGTGATGCGCTCGTCGGTGGCGAAGCCGTCGAGCAGGGCCTTCACCCGCTTGGCCGACAGCAGGTTGCCGGTGGCGGGGTCGATGACCGCATGGGTGCGGTCGCCGCCGACGCCGGACGGGTCGATCACCAGCCGCTCCGCCTGCGCTCCCTGCAGGGACTTCACCGGGTAGCGCCAGCAGGCGGCGACGGAGCCCAGGGCGGCGGTGTCTCGGGAGTCGGCCATGAGGGCATGGCTACCAGGACGTAGCGTCCCCTGCAGGGGACCGGCCGACGGAGGCAGCACATGCGAGGAACCAGACGGGCGAGGGCGTTCGGCATCGTGGGCGCGGCGCTCGGCCTGCTCGCCGTGACCACCCTGACCAGCTGCCGCACCGCGCCCAGCAGCATCAAGGTGACCACCGTGCTGTCGGGCATCGGACGGCCGTGGGACATCGCCTTCTCCCCGGGCAGATCGATGTTCTTCACCGAGCGGGCCGGCAAGATCCGCATCCGGACCACCAGCGGCGAGGTGCGCACGCTGGCCCAGCCCTCCGACGTGGTCATCGCCCACGAGGGCGGCATGCTCGGGATCGCCATCGACCCGGGCTTCTCCCAGAACCGCCGCATCTACACGTGCTTCCTGTCGAACGCCGGCGGCGCCACCGATGTCCGCCTGGTCCGGTGGCGGGTCAACAACGCCACCACCGCGCTGGGCAGCCGGACGGACATCGTCACCGGGCTCCCCGTGAACCAGGACGGCTCCCTCGGCCGCCACTCGGGCTGCCGGCCCCGGTTCGGTCCCGACGGGCTCATCTGGATGGGCACCGGCGACGCCGCGACCGGCAGCGTCCCGCAGGACCCGTCGTCGCTGGGCGGCAAGGTGCTGCGGGTGAACACCGACGGCCAAGGGGTGGCCGGCAACGCCAAGCCGCCGTTCGATCCCCGCATCTACAGCTACGGCCACCGCAACGTGCAGGGCATCGCCTTCAGCCCGGGCGGCAAGGCCTACTCCATCGAGCACGGCACCGATCGCGACGACGAGGTCAACCGGCTGGTGGCCGGGGCCAACTACGGCTGGGACCCGCGCCCGCCCGGCGGAGGCGCGGGCTACGACGAGTCACAACCCATGACCAACCTCTCGAAGTACCCGAACGCCCGCACCCCGGTCTGGACGTCGGGCAACCCCACCATCGCCCCGTCGGGCGGCACGTTCCTGAAGGGCGATCAGTGGGCCGGCTGGAACCGGGCCCTGGCCATGGCGGTCCTGAAGGACAAGCAGCTCCGCATCCTCGGGTTCGACCAGAGCGGCGCCTCGGTGGAGCAGCAGTGGATCCCGATCAAGAACCGCGGCCGCCTGCGCGTGGCCGTGCAGGGTCCCGACGGCAACCTCTACCTCGCCGTCGACGACGAGCCCGGCACGATCCTGAAGGTCACCCCCACCCCCTGAACCCGGCTGCGCTCCCCGCCCACCTCGAACTTCGTAGCTGAGCTCGACCGGACGGGCGTCCTGGCCTACGAAGTTCGGCTCCGGGGGGACGGAAAGGCGGGATGCGGTCAGATGCGGCGGAGGCGGACCTCGTCGACGTGGTGGTCGGGGCCCTTTCGCAAGATCACGTCGGCCCGGTCGCGGGTGGGCTCGATGTTGGCCACCAGGTTGCGCTCGTTGATGTCCTTCCAGATCTGGAGCGCGGTCTCGGTGGCCTCGTCGTCGGTGAGCTCGGCGTAGCGCTGGAAGTACGAGTCGGGCCGGGTGAACACGGTGCGGCGCAGGGTGTGGAACCGCTCCACGTACCAGCGGCGGACGTCGTCGACATCGGCGTCGACGTAGATCGACTGGTCGAAGAAGTCCGAGACGAACGTGGTGGTGCCCCGGCTGACCTGGAGCACGTTGAGGCCCTCGACGGTGAGGATGTCGGGGTGGCGGACCACGATGTCGTCGGCGGCGCCGAGCACGTCGTAGGTGAGGTGCGAGTAGGTGGGGGCGCGGGTCTCGTCGACCCCGGACTTCACGTCCCGGAGGAACTGGAGGAGCCGGCGGACGTCGTAGCTCTCCGGGAAGCCCTTGCGGCCCAGCAGGCCCCGCTTCTCCAGCTCTGCGTTCGGGTAGAGGAAGCCGTCGGTGGTGACCAGGTCGACCCGGGGGTGGTCGGGCCAGCGGGCGAGCAGCGCCTGCAGCACGCGGGCGGTGGTGCTCTTGCCGACGGCCACGCTGCCGGCGACGCCGATCACGTAGGGCACCCGGTCCTGCGCCCGGTCGAGGAACACGCGGGTGGCGTCCTGCCGGCTGCGGACCGCGGCCACGTGCAGGTTCACCAGCCGGGACAGGGGCAGGTAGACGGACTCCACCTCGTCGAGGTCGAGCGCTTCGTTGAGGCCGCGCAGCTCGTCGAGGTCGGCCGCGTCGAGCGTCAGCGGGGTGGCGGCGCGCCGGGCCCGCCACTCATCGCGGGTGAAGGTCTCGTACAGGGCCGTGTTCACGCCCGGCCGAGGCTACGGAGCCAGGGTGAGCCAGGGCCAAACCCGCATGTCAGGCAGCGGTCAGGTGTCCTTGCGCTTGCGGCGGAAGATGCGGCTGATGGCGCCGGTGACGCCGGGCTTGCTGGTGCGGGCGGCCTCGGCGTCGACCTCGGCCATGATGCGCGGCCCGGCGGCGTTGATGATGTCCTCGGCCTCGTCGAGCAGGGCGGCGATCTCGTCGCCGCGCTCGTCGAGCCCGGGCGGCTCGTCGGGGGTGGCGGGCGTGATGAGCGTGCCGTGCTGCCAGTTCACGTCGGCCAGGCGGCGCTGGTACCCCTTGCAGTCGTCGGGGCACCGCCACGGTGCCTCGGGCGCGAGGTCGAGGTCGCACTTCCGCACCGTCTCGCCGTTGGCGTAGGTCCGGGATTCGAAGAACTTGCAGTCTTGCCGCATCGGCATGCCGGCAGTCTGCCAGGGGTGGTGGCCGTCGGGTGCGCGCCGGTAGGGTAGACCGCCGGTCACGGGGCTGCTCGCCCCGGTCCGCACCCGTCTCCGCCCACCGAGCAAAGGCCCGATCCCCCTGAGCGCTTTCCCTGTTGATGCGGCCACCGCGCTGGCCGGACCGGCGTGGCTGCGGGATCGTCGAGGCGATGCGGCGGCGGCGTTCGCCGCGGCGTCGCTGCCCAGCGCCCAGGAGGAGGTCTGGCGGTACAGCCGGGTCGCCGAGCTGGACCTGGACCGCTACGCCCCGGCGCCTGATGCGGTGTCGGTGGCGCTCACCGTCCCCGACGAGTGGTCCGCCAAGGGCGTCACCGTGTCTCGTGCGGCCGACCTGGCCGACGGCACCGGTGGCCTCGGTTCGGTGGCCGACGGCGGGCCCGACGTGTTCGCCACCCTGAACGACGCCTTCACCGCCGACCCCGTCGTGGTGTCGGTCCCCCGGGGCGTGCAGCTCACCGAGCCGCTGGTGGTCGGCACCCACCTCGCCGGTGCCGGTTCCGCCGGGTTCCCCCGGCTGGTCGTGCTGGTGGGCGAGGGGGCCGCGGCCACCGTCGTCGACCGCACCACCTCGTCGGACGACGACGTGCTGTCCGTGCCGCTCACCGAGCTGCGCGTGGAGCGGGGCGGCCGCCTGGACTTCGTGGCCGTGCAGCAGCTCGGCCCGGCGGCGTGGCAGCTGGGCTCGCTGGTGGCCGATGTCGGACAGGAGGCCCACCTGCGGGTCGGGCTGGTCGGGCTGGGCGGGGCCTACGCCCGCCTCCGCACGGACTGCCGGCTCAGCGGCCGCGGCGGCACGGGCGATCTGCTGGCCGCCTACTTCGGCGACGGAGACCAGACGCTGGACTTCCGCACGTTCCAGCACCACGACGCCCCCGACACCACCTCGAACCTGCTGTTCAAGGGCGCCGTCGGCGGGCACAGCCGGTCCGTGTACACGGGCCTCATCAAGGTCAGCAAGGACGCCCGGGGCACCAACGCCTTCCAGACCAACCGCAACGTGAAGCTGTCCGACGACGCCTGGGCCGAGTCCGTGCCCAACCTCGAGATCGAGACCAACGACGTGCGCTGCAGCCACGCCTCCACGGTGGGCCCGGTCGACCCCGAGCAGCGCTTCTACCTGGAGAGCCGCGGCGTGCCGCCCACCACCGCGGACCGGCTGATCGTGGCCGGCTTCTTCGACGAGGTGGTGCGGGAGCTGCCCGGCGACGCCCTCGTCACCGAGGTGCGCGGCCACATCGCCCACAAGCTCGACCGGGTCGCGGAGGACCTCCGATGACCGTCCACACCCACCCGATCGCCCCGCTCGACGCGCTCGTCGACGGCGAGGCCCAGCGCTTCGACGTCCACGGCCACCGCCTCGCGGTGATCCGCATCGGCGAGGCCGTCTACGTCATCGGCGACATCTGCACCCACCAGGACATCTCGCTGTCCGAGGGCGAGGTCGACGCCGAGACCTGCCACATCGAGTGCTGGAAGCACGGGTCGTCGTTCTCGCTGGAGACCGGCGAGCCCGACGTGTTCCCCGCCACCCGGCCCGTCCCGGTGTACCGGGCGTGGGTGGACGGCGGCGAGGTGTTCGTGGAGATCGAAGACCCGGAGGGGGTGGCCTGATGTCCGAGCTGGTGATCGAAGGGCTGCGTGCCGGTGTCGACGGCAAGGAGATCCTCCAGGGCATCGACCTGGTGGTCCGCTCCGGCGAGGTCCACGCCGTCATGGGGCCGAACGGCTCCGGCAAGTCCACCCTGTCGCACGTCATCATGGGCCGGCCCGGCTACGAGGTCACCGGGGGGTCCATCACCCTCGACGGTGCCGACGTGCTGGCCATGGACACGTGGGAGCGGGCCCAGGCCGGCCTGTTCCTCGCCCTCCAGTACCCCACCGAGGTGCCGGGCGTGTCGGTGGAGGCCGTGCTCACCGCGGCGCTCACCGCCGGCGGCCACAGCGCCGAGGGCCTGCACGCCACCATGGTCGGCGAGGCCGAGCGCATCGGGTTCGCGGAGCGGTTCCTCAGCCGGGACCTCAACGTCGACCTGTCCGGCGGCGAGAAGAAGCGCAACGAGACGCTGCAGCTCGGCGTGCTGGCGCCCAAGATCGCCATCCTCGACGAGCTGGACTCCGGCCTCGACGTCGATGCCCTCCGCGCCTGCTCCCGGCGGGTGGAGCAGGCCACCTCGGAGACCGGTCTCGGCGTCCTCGCCATCACGCACTACACCCGGCTGCTCGACGAGCTGAAGCCCGACGTGGTGCACATCCTGGCCAAGGGCCGCATCGTGAAGACGGCGGGCCCCGAGCTGGCCGAGGAGCTGGAGGCCGACGGCTACGCCGCCTACCTCCCGGCCGGCGAGGACGAGCCGGCACCGGCGGCGGACCCGCTCGCGGATCCCTTCGCTGATCCCTTCGCCTGACTCGGTGTCCGATTCGGCGCCGCCGTAGGCTGCGCCCCCGTGCACCGGCTGCGTGACCTGTCCCGGCGGCAGGCTGCGGCCGCCGCGGCCATGGTGCTGCTCGTGGTGGTGCCGTTCGCGGTGAGCCTGCTGCGGGCCGGGTCGCTGCACTGGCTCCCCAGCGGCGATGACGCCCTGATCGGGCTGCGCAGCTGGGATGCGTTCTCCTCGCACCGGCCGCTCATCGGGCAGGGGAGCACCACCCATCTCTACGGGCACGACGGGGGCACGTCGCACCCGGGACCGATCCAGTTCTACGTGCTGGCCGTGCCGGTGCGGCTGCTCGGCCCGGCGGCCGGGATGCTCCTCACCAGCGCCGCCGTCAACCTGGCCGCCGTGCTGGTGGCGGCCTGGGTGGTGTTCCGGCGGGCCGGTGCCGGCGTGGCGGCGTGGGCGATGGTGCTGCTGTCGCTGGTGCTCTGGAGCGAGGGCACCGCGATCCTGACCGACCCCATCTCGTCGAACGCCGGTGGCATCCCGCTGCTCGCCCTGGCGGCGGTCGCGTGGGCGGTGGTCGACGGCGATGTGCGCCTGCTGCCGCTCGGTGCGGTGATCGGGTCGTGGGTGGCCCAGCAGCACCTGGCCATCGTCGTGCCGTCCGCCGCCCTGGTGGTGTACGCCGCGGTGGGCGTCGCCGTCGTGGCGGTGGTGCGCCGACGCGCTCGAGCCGCGGCGCCGGACGAGGCGCTCGACCCGGTGCGCCTGTGGCCTTGGGTCGTCGGCGCGCTCGGGCTGTCGCTGGTGCTGTGGTCGCCGGTGCTGTGGCAGCAGGTCACCGGGCATCCGGGCAACCTCACGGCGGTGGCGGAGTACGCCCGCACCTCGGACTCGCCGACCCTCGGGTGGGCGGCGGCGCTCCGCCAGGCGGTGCGGACCGTGGGGTTCCCGCCGCTGCTGCTCCGGTCGGACCTGACGGGCCGGTCGTTCTCGGTCGGGCCGCTGGGCCCCCTGGAGCTGCTGGTGGGGGTCGGCACCTACGTCCTGCTGGTGGCCACCGTCGTGGTCGCCTGGTCCCGTCGCCGGGCGCTGGCCCTGCTCGCCCTCACGGCGCTCGTGCTGGCCGTCGTCGGCACGTACAACGGCAGCACCATCCCCGATTCCGTCGAGGCCTACCGCATCAACTTCTACCGCTGGGAGTTCGTGGTGGCGTGGCTGGCGTGGACGGCGCTGGGCTGGGGTGCCGTGCTCGCGGTCCGCTCCCTGCTGGCCCGGCGGGATCGGCACCTGCCCCGGGCTCTGCCGAGGTGGGCACCGGCGCTGGCGGTGGCCGTGATGGCCATCCCGACCGTCGCCAACGTCTCCACCCGCGGCGCCGACGATGCCCGGCGCGACGAGGACGGCTTCGTCGCCATGCGGGTCATGAGCGACGCCGCCGTGGACGCCGCCGACGACGCGGGCGCGAAGCAGGTGACGCTGGTGCTCCGCGGTCGGGCCGCGGTGCTGTCCACTGGTCAGGCGGTCGCGCTCCAGCTCGAAGCGGCGGGCTACGACGTCGAGGTGCCCGAGCAGGAGTCGCGCTTCTGGGGCGAGCGAGCGATGCACGAGGGCGAGGACCCCCGCGCCCTGGTCCTGATCCTCGCCAGCGGCGGGGGCGTCCCCGCCGACACGCCCGGCGAGACCATCGCCAGCTACGACATCAACGCCGACCTCCGGGACCTGGTGGCGCCGCTCGTCGCCCAGGCACGATCGGGGGAGCCGGTCCCGAGCAGCCGGGCCGAGTCGCTGCTCGCCGCCCGGTACTCGGGCTCGTCGCGGGACTACGCCCGTGGCGCGCTGGCCCAGATCGCCGAGTCGCCCGAGCCGATCCTCACCGATCCGGGGCTGCTCGGGCTCATCGCCGAGGGGTACTTCGAGCAGCCCGCGTTCGACCTCGATCGGGTCCGCGCGCTGCAGGCGGCACTGCCGGCCCGCACGGTGAACGATGATGACGTCTTCGAACTGCGCGTGCTCCCGGCGGAAGAGCTGTCCGGCGCGATTCCTTCGTGGAACCAGGAGTGACATGAGCGACCGAGAGCCCGACCCGACGCTCGACGTGCCCGACGGCTGGGCCGTCGTCGGCCACGCCCTCCGGAAGGAGTTCGTCTTCCGCGACTTCGCCGAGGCGTTCGCCTTCATGACGCGGGTGGCGGCCGAGGCCGAGGCCATGAACCAAGATCGGAAGAGCACACGTCTGAACTCCAGTCACTTAGGCATCTCGTATGC
>CALANQ010000427.1 GCA_937926025.1 uncultured Acidimicrobiales bacterium | reverse complement strand
GGCCACCGAGACGCTGGTGTTCAAGATCTTCAAGCAGACCCAGGACTACGGGAAGGGCGCCGTGCTGTCGGTCGGCCTGTTCTGCGTGACCCTGGTGGTCACCTTCTTCCAGTTCGCGATCCTCGATCGGCGGGTGCACTATGGCGACGAGTGATGTGAACCGTGGCGCCGCCGAGCTGGCCATGGGGCAGTCGCCGGCTCGTCGGAACCTCGGCCTCGTCGGCCAGTACCTCAGCCTCGGACTGCTGTCGGTGCTGGTGCTCGGGCCCATCGCGCTGACGGTGATCCAGGCCCTGTCGCCGCCGTTCACCTACGTCGACGCCGGGAAGCCGCTGCACCCCGTGGGCGTGTCGTGGCAGGACCGGACCTGGTTCACCGGCGGTCCGCTTTCGATCATCGTCCGCACCCTCATCGTGCTGGCCCTGCTGGCGTGGCTGCAGAAGGTCGCCTCGGGCGGCGGGTGGAAGGACCCGGCGCTGCGGTCGCCCGGCCGCCTCGTCGCCATCATCGGGGGCACGGTGGTCCTCGCCCTGGCGATGAACCCGCTGTTCCAGTCGTTCTTCAAGGCCGACGGCAACACGCTGGTGATCTTCGTGGGTGCCGTGGTCGTCGTCGCCGCGACGCAGGTGTGGGGCTACCTCTCGCCGGAGCGGTCGCCGCTGACGTCGGTGACGATGGCCGTCTTCACCGGCCTCGGGCTCATCTCGTTCTGCGTCGTGACCATGGGGCCCACGGTGTGGACGCTGGCGTGGAGCCGGTACGACCTCGGGCCGGCGATGGGTCGCAGCTTCGTCATGGCGATCCTCATCACCGTCCTGCAGGTGGCCACGGCGATCATGGCGGCCTACGCGTTCGTGTTCCTCCGGTTCCCGTTCAAGCGGATCCTGTTCGCCCTGTTCATGGCCACCCTGCTGCTGCCCATCGAGGTGACGCTGGTGGGCAACGTGGCCACGGTCCGCCAGCTCGAGTGGACCAACACCATGCAGGCGCTGGTGCTGCCCTTCGGTGCTGCCGCGCTGGGCACGTTCCTGATCCGCCAGGGCTTCCGCGGCCTCCCCACCGAGATCCAGGACGCCACCCGGCTCGACGGCTACGGCCACTGGGCGTTCCTCACCAAGTTCGCGGTGCCGCTCACCCGCCCGGTGATCGCCGCGTTCACCGTGATCTCCGCGCTGGCCGCGTGGAACCAGTACCTCTGGCCCCGGTCGGTCATCTCGGAGAACTCGTTCAACTCCCTGCAGATCCAGCTCCGCCTGGCCTCGGCCAGCGAGGTGGCCAACGCCAACCAGGCCATCGCCGCCGCCCTGGTGGCCGCCGTGCCGGTGGTGCTGCTCCTGATCGCCTTCCAGCGCCAGATCATCCGTGGCCTGACGGCCGGAGCCGTCAAGTGACCCGTTCCCGAGAGGTTCCTTCCATGACCCCGACTCCTGCTCCCGCCGTCCGCCGGCCGGTCCGCCGAGCCCTGGTCGGACTCACCGCGGTGGGGCTCCTCGGGCTCGCCGCGTGCGGCGCCCCGCCCACCACCACCGGCACCGGCGAGGGCCGGTCCGCCGACGGCAAGGCCAAGGTGGACCCGAAGGACTGCCCGGTCGCGGCGCTCGACGAGGCCAAGGGCCCGGTGAAGGTCAACCTGTGGTTCAGCGGCCTGGTCGACCCGGCGCTCGGTGTCCTCCAGGACATGGCCAAGCGCTACAACGCCAGCCAGGACAAGGTGGTGGTCACCACCAACAACCAGGGCAACGCGTACCAGGAGGGCCTGGCCAAGTACCGAGGCGCATCGGCCACGCCGGACCAGCTGCCCCAGATCCAGTACCTCGAGGACACCATGCTCGGCGAGCTGGTCGACAAGGGCCAGGTGCTGCCGGCCGAGGCCTGCATGGAGGCCGACGACTTCGACCCCACCGAGATCACGCCGGCGGCCCGCGCCGCGTACAGCGTCGACGACGTGCTCTACCCGGGCTACATGAACGTGTCGACCCCGATCCTCTACTACAACAAGGTCCACTTCCAGAAGGCCGGTCTGGACCC
Source organism: uncultured Acidimicrobiales bacterium (assembly GCA_937926025.1). Classification (GTDB taxonomy): domain Bacteria; phylum Actinomycetota; class Acidimicrobiia; order Acidimicrobiales; family Iamiaceae; genus Aquihabitans. The sequence continues at coordinate 20,583 of CALANQ010000427.1, read as the reverse complement.
GGAGAACCCGCCGAAGACCATCGATGAGATCGAGGCTGCGGCCAAGAAGATCAAGGCCGCCGGGGTCGCCAAGAAGCCGTTCTCGTTCAAGGCCGACCAGTGGTTCGTGTCCACCTGGCTGTCCGGCGTCGGCCAGGACATGGTCAACAACGACAACGGCCGCAGCAAGCCGGCCACCAAGGCCACGTTCGACTCGGCCCCGGCCCAGGAGCTCTTCGGCGACCTGAAGCGGATGGACGACGAAGGACTGCTCAACGCCTTCCCCGTCACCGACGGCAGCATCGACCACTACCTGGCCCTCATCAACGAGGACAGCTCGATGCTGGTGGAGACCTCCACGGCCTCCGGCACCATCGCCGCCGCCCTCGGCGGCGAGCTGGCCAACGGCACCGGCGGGGTGCAGATCGACACGTCGGCGCTGGACGGCAAGAAGATCGTGCCCGGCTCGGGCGAGTACCCGGGCTTGGAGTCCGCCGGCCAGATCTACGCCTCGGGCGGCGCGTTCTACATCATGAACACGTCGAGCCCGGCCCAGCAGGCAGCCTCGTGGGACTTCCTGAAGTTCATGTGGGAGCCCGAGAACGCCACCATCTGGCACACCCAGGGCGGCTACCTGCCGGTGCTCAAGAGCATCGTCGATTCGCCCGAGGTGGCCACGTTCCAGGACACCGAGCTCGACGGCAAGCTGCTGACCCCCGCCGTGGAGCAGCTGGCCACCGCCGATCCCGACCGTTCCGGCCCGCTGATCGGCCCCTACGAGGCGTTCCAGGACATCCTCCAGGGCGCCCTGGAGAAGGTGCTGTTCAACGGTGCCGACGTCGACAAGTCGCTCGCATCGGCGCAGGCAGAGGCCACCGCGCTGTTCAAGGACTACAACGGCAACTGATCTGACGGAGGCGGGCGACCATCGCGCGGACGGTGGCGCCCAGCGGCCATGATGGGCGCCATGCGCGTCATCGCCGTCACGGGTCTCAAGGGGGGTGTGGGCAAGACCTCGACGTCGGTGAACCTCGCCGCCCTCGCCGCCAGCGAAGGGTGGCGGGTCATCCTCTGGGACCTCGATCCGCAGGGGGCCGCCACCTACTGCTTGAACCTCAAGCAGAAGCTCAAGGGCGGCGCCACCAAGCTGTTCCGCGGCAACCGTGACGGGCTGGCCAGCGTGGCCCGCACCACCGACATCGACAACCTGGCGGTGGTCCCCGCGGACTCATCGGTCCGCGAGGTGGACAAGGTGCTGTGGGCCAGCTCCAAGCCCACCAAGCTGGTGCGCCGGCTGATCGGTGGCGTGGGCCGCGATGCGGACCTGGTGGTCATCGACTGCCCACCGGGGCTCAGCCCCGTGGTGGAGGCGGTGGCCAACGTGGCCGACATCCTGCTGGTCCCGGTGGTGCCCGAACCGCTGCCGTTCCGCGCCCTGGCCCGCTACGAGGAGTTCCTGACCGACACCAAGGCGGCATCGCCCACGATCGTGGCTCCCTTCCTGAGCATGGTGGACCGCAACCTGCCCATGCACCGCCGCATCGAGGCCGAGGTCCTCGAGAGCGGCCGCTACCTCGGCGCCGCCATCCCGACCTCGTCGGCCGTGGCCCGCATGGGTGAGGAGCAGGTGCCCGCGGTGCTGGGCGCGCCCCGCAGCCTGGCGGCGTCGGAGTACCGGAAGCTGTGGGCGGAGGTCCAGGAGCGAGCCGGCCTCTAGGTACCGGCTCCGGGCCTCTCGTCGAGCGAGTCGAGGGCGGACGCCATCGACGCCCCAGCACCGACCGGCAGCACCGACAGCAGGTCGGGGAGGACGGCCTCCACCGGCGGCAGCTGGCCCAGCACCCAGCGCGAGAAGGAGCCGTCGTCGAACCACGTGCCGGCCGGGGCCGTGGTGCCGCCGGGCGGTCCCGACCGCGAGGCCGGCAGCTCCTGGATGCCGGCCAGCAGGCGGAGGTCCGCCCACGAGCGCTCCTGGCTGTAGGCCGCCGTGCGGGTCCGCAGCTCCATCGGTTCCGGCACCGGGCCCCCGCCGCGCAGCGGGTGCCGGTCGGCGAGCCACCGCCACGACCGTCGGCGGTTGCGCTGCTGGAGCACCCCGGCGGCGATGCGGTCCAGCCAGGTGGCGTCGACCATGGCCCCGGTGGGCTGGTCCGGCGGGGCCGTGGGCCGCCCGAGGGTGCGGTGCAGCACGTCGGGGATGAGTCCGATGGGGGCCTCGTCGCTGACCTGGGGCTCGGCACCCGGTGGGGCGATCACGCTGGCGGCGGCGCCGTCGCGCTGGAACAGGACGGTGCTGATGATGCGCTCCGGGTCCGGCTCCTGGTCCGGGCGGTCCAGGTGGCGGACCCGACCCGAGCTGACCAGCCCGACGACATCCCACGAGGTGGGAGCGACGAAGCCGACCAGCGCCTCGATCGGGTGGGTGGGCAGCGGCGGCACGTCCCAGAACCCGAGGTCGAACGCCTCCTCCCGATGGTCGATGCGCACGTGGACGTAGCGCGTGACGGGGACATCGACGGTGGCGAGGTGCACGAGGCGGGCGAGGCGGGCGACCGAGGGCGGCTCGGCGGGGGCGAGCGGCCCCCGGGACGGGGCGGACGGGGACGAGGGGGCGGTCACGGTGACCTCCTGGACAGCGGGTTCGGTTCCGGCGGTCCTGGCCTCGGTGGGCGGGAGGGGACGGCGTGCCTCGTGGACGGGCAGTGTGCCACGGCTCGAGCGCGAACCGATCAGATGCGACTCATGTGGCGCAACCCGCAGGTGAGGGCGGGGAGCGCTAGTAGCTGGCGACCGCGGGGCGCAGCGCCGGCACGCCGCGGGCGAGGCGCTGGGCCGCCACCGCCACGGGCTCGGCCTCGGTCCACTCGACCCGGTCGATCATGCGGGCCGCCGCCGGCCACCGCCGCTCGGCCAGCACGCGGGCCAGGCGTGCGTCGCTGGGGGCGCACGCGTGGAGGGCCTCGTTGCTGAGCGTCTGGGTCCGAGCCGGGTGCACGTCGTGCGCGCCGAGACCGACCAGGCGGCCGAGGGATCGGAGGGACAGCCGCTGGGCGGCGCTGTCGGAGCTGCCGTAGATGCGGAAGGTGTCCAGGTGGCCGTGCTCGTGCCAGCTGGCCCGGTAGGCGCCGGCGTGCCCGGGCAGCGGTGCCCGGTGGAGGGTGAGGCGGCGGTCGAGCCGGAGCTTCAGACCGAGGTCCACGCCCAGGATGCGGGCCCGGTCGGCCAGGAAGGGGAGGTCGAAGGCGCTGCCGTTCCAGGTGGCGACCACACCGGTGGGCAGTGCCGCCAGGCGGGCATCGAGCGCCTCGAGGATCTCCACCTCGTCACCCACGAACAGCTCATCGAACGTGCGGCCCGAGAGCGCCACGGCTCGCACCGAGGCCACAGCCGGATCGAGGCCGTCCTCGGTGTTGTCCGTCTCGATGTCGAGTCCGTAGATGGTGGCGAGCTGGCCCATCGGATTCCCCACGTGCCGGTGATGTCCCCTGCGTGGAAAATCGTAGAAGGGGCGCGCGCGCACGTGGTGGATACCTCACGCGCCGCGCGAAACCCTTCGGCAACGTGGTGCTCGAACGGGTGGGGCCGGGCGCCGGCCCCGAAGGGAGCGGTCTAGCGCTCTTCCTTGAAGATGACGTGCTTGCGGATGCGCGGGTCGTACTTCATGAGCTCGATGCGCTCGCGCGTGTTGGTCTTGTTCTTGCGCGTGACGTACGTGTAGCCGGTCCCGGCGGTGGACTTCAGCTTGATGATCGGGCGCTTGTCGCTCTTCGCCATGGTGCAGGTCTTTCCCGGTGGGGGAGGTGCGAGCCAGCGTTCTGGCTCGTTGGACGGACGTGCCATCGTAGGGCCGATCGCGGGCCGTGCCCAACTCGGCGGCGGGACGTCGGTGCTGGGCCCGCTGCCGCTGGGGACCGGCCGGACTCGCCGCCTAGCCTGCCCTTCGATGCGCGCCCGCACCCACTCCCGGCTCGGTCGCACCCTGGCCCTGGTGCTGTTCGCCCTGCTCGTGGCGCTGATCCCGGCCCGGGCGGCCTCCGCGCACGCCGAGCTGATCGCCACCGATCCCGCCGACGGCTCGGTGGTGGACAAGGCGCCCGAGGCGCTCACGATGCAGTTCAGCGAAGGGGTGTCGGTCCGGCCCGACGGCGTCCGGGTCCTCGATGCCAGCGGCGAACGGGTGGATTCCGGGTCGGCATCGGCGGAGGGCAGCGACGTCACCGTGCCGCTTGAGGGCACCATCGCCGACGGCACCTACGTGGTGGCCTGGCGGGCGGTGTCGGCCGACGGCCACCCCATCCGCGGGGCGTACACGTTCTCCGTGGGCCAGGAGAGCGAGCTGAAGGCCGGCCTGGCCAACGGCGCCTTCGGCGGCGGCAGCGACCGCGCCTACGAGATCCTCGACGCCATCGCCCGGGGCATCGCCTACCTCGGTGTGCTCGGGGCCTCCGGCTACATCCTCCTGGTGTCGGCCCTTCGGCGGGACGACGACCCGTCACCGGTGGGGCGCCCCACCACCATCGCCGCCATCGCCGCGCTGGTGGCGATCGTCCTGCAGGTGCCGCTCCAGGGCGCGCTGGCCACCGGCAAGGGCCTGACGTCCATCACCGATGCGTCGGTCCTGGCGCTGTCCATCGCCGACGGCATGGGGTGGGCGGCGCTGGTCACCGCGCTCGGACTGCTGGCCGTCATCATCACGTCCGGGCTCCCGTGGGTGGGCGCCGCGCGGCGGGTGGGCCTCATCGGCGCCGCCGTCGCGCCGCTCGGCTTCGTCCTCACCGGTCACACCCGGACCATGTCGCCGGCCGTGGTCGGCTACGCCGCCGACCTGGCCCACGTGGCCGCCGCCGCCGTGTGGTTCGGCGGGCTGATCGCGGTGGTCGTGGTGGTCCGGCGCCGCCGGGCCGACGACGCACCGTTCGAGGCCGCCGAGGCCATCGCCCGGTTCTCCGGCTGGGCGGCCATCACCGCGGGCGTGCTGATCGCCGCGGGTCTGGTGCTGAGCTGGATCCAGGTCGGCTCCCTCGAGGCGCTCACCACCACCCTCTACGGCCGCCTCCTCCTCGCCAAGACCGCGCTGGTGGTGGTCGTCCTGGCCGCCGCGGCGTGGAACCGCTTCAAGCTGGTGCCCCGGGTGGCGGCCGCCGCCATCGAGGAGCCGCCCACCGACGACGCCGCCGGGTGGCGCACCCTCCTGCGCCTGGTGAAGGCCGAGATCGGCCTGCTGGTGGCCGTGCTGGCGGTGACCGCGGTGCTGGTGAACGTGACGCCGGCGAAGGAATCAGTGGACAAGGGGCCGGTCACGGTGTCCGCTCCGCTCGGCACCGGCTCCGTCGACGTCACCATCGACCCGGCGAAGGCCGGCCGCAACGACATCCACATCTACCTGTTCGATGCCGACGAGCGGCCCGACGACGACTTCGAAGGGGCCGAGGTCTCCCTGGAGCTGCCCAGCCAGGGGCTCGGACCGATCGACAAGGAAGCCGTCGACGCCGGCAGCGGCCACTACCAGGTGGTGGCCGCGGATCTGCCCCTCGCCGGGACGTGGACCATGACCGTCAAGGTCAAGGTGGACCGCTTCACCGAGCAGAAGGCCACGGTGACCTTCCCCGTCTCGTGATGGGGTGCGCCCGGCTCAGGCCCGGGGGTCGTCGAGCAGGCTGGTGACCAGGGCGGCCACCGCGGAGCGCTCGGACCGGGTGAAGGTCACGTGGGCGAAGATCGGGTGGCCCCGCAGCGCGGCGATGACCGAGGCGATGCCGTCGTGGCGGCCGACCCGCAGGTTGTCGCGCTGGGCGACGTCGTGCGTGAGCACCACCCGGCTGCCCTCGCCGAGGCGGCTCAGCGCCGTGAGCAGCACCGGCCGCTCCAGGTTCTGGGCCTCGTCGATGATGACGAACGTGTCCGAGAGGCTGCGGCCCCGGATGTGGGTGAGGGGCAGGACCTCGAGCAGGTTGCGGGCCATGACCTCCTCGACCACCTCGGGGCTGGCGATGGACTCCAGTGCGTCGAACACGGCGCCCGCCCACGGACCCATCTTCTCGTCCTTGTCGCCGGGGAGGAACCCGAGGTCCTGGCCGCCGACGGCGTAGAGCGGGCGGAAGATCAAGATGCGCTTGTGGGTGCGGCGCTCCAGCACGGCGTCGAGGCCGGCGGCCAGGGCCATCACGCTCTTGCCGGTGCCGGCGTTGCCGCCGAGGCTCACGATGCTCACCGAGGGATCGGCCAGCACGTCGAGGGCGATGCGCTGCTCGGCGCTGCGGCCCACCACGTCGAACAGGTTGAGATCGCCGCGGATGAGGCGCAGCGACTTGTCGGCGTGGACCCGGGCCAGGGCGGACTGCGAGCCGGCGTGGAGGGCGACGCCGGTGTTGCACGGCAGCTCCGCCGCCTCCACGAGGTCGACCTCCTTGTGGGCGAAGAGGTCGTCGATGACGTCGGGCTCCACGTCGAGCTCCACGAACCCGGTCCACGACGTGTCCGCGGCCAGCTCGTTGCGGTACTCGTCGGCGTCGAGGCCCACGATGCTGGCCTTGAGCCGCAGCGGCAGGTCCTTGGTGACCACGGTGACGTCGTGGCCCTCGAGCCGGAGGTTGTGGGCCACGGCCAGGATGCGGTGGTCGTTGTTGTCGGTGGCCATGGTGGGCGGCAGGCCCGCCGTGGACTGGTGGTTCAGCTCGACCCGCAGGGTGCCGCCCTGCTGGTTGACGGGCAGCGGGATGGTCAGCGACCCGTGATCGAGGCGCAGCCGCTCCAGGGTGCGGAGCGTCTCACGAGCGGCCCAGCCCAGCTCGGGATGGTTGCGCTTCCCCTCCAGCTCCATCAGCACGACGATCGGGAGCACCACGGCGTGCTCGTCGAATCGCTCGAGCGCCTGCGGATCCGCGAGCAGCACCGAGGTGTCGAGCACGTAGGTCCGAGGACGCGACGGAACAGAGGTCGGAAGTGCGGTCAATGGAGCCCCCTGGGCGGTCGGCAGCCATCGGCGTCTTCAGGGTCCTGCGACGGACCGGAGTCGCTGACGACTGGGCGGTGGATCACCGGTGACCATGCAACACCCGCGCGGGCGCGCCGCGGTGGATGCTCCGGGACTGTTCATCTTCTGGACACGAAGCGGCCGACGAGGGTTCCGGTGGCGCGGTACCCCCACCCAGGTCAGCGCAGCCCCTCGACGATGAGGATGATGCCGAAGACGACGAACAGGATCGACGCACCGATGCGGATCGTGCGCTCCGGGAGGCGCTTGCCGAGCAGCGCACCCACGCCGATGGCCAGCGCGTCGGCCGCCACCATGCCGATCGTGGAGCCCAACCACACGCCGAAGAGCCCCTCCTTGGTGGCGAGGGTGATGGTGGCGAGCATCGTCTTGTCGCCCAGCTCGGCCAGGAAGAAGGCGCCCGACACCGCGAGGATGGCGGACTTGCCGGTGCGCTTCGCCCGGGCCTCGTCCTCGTCGGTCAGCTCGTCGCCTCGCAACGTCCAGGCGGCGAAGCCGAAGAAGGCGATGCCGGCCACGATGTTGATGGCGTCGGTGGGGATCGCCGCCCCCAGCAGGGCGCCGGCGATGACCGAGAACAGGTGGACGAACGCGGTGGCGACGGTGATGCCGATCAGCACCGGCCACGGTTTGTACCGGGCCGAGAACGCCATGGCCATCAGCTGGCTCTTGTCGCCCAGCTCGGCGACGAAGATCACGCCGAAGCTGAGGAGGAATGCGTGCACGTGGGGCTCCTGGGTTCTGGTGCCCGATCGGAGCTCGTAGGGGTACGACCTCGACCGAGCATCGGATGATGCCGGTCGAAGGTCTTGCCCACCCGCCGAAGCGGGCCCGAGGGCCGGGATCCATCGATCCAGCGTGTCGACCACTCGGCTTGCGGGCTACTCCCCTTCGCCGCCGGTCACCCTAGCGGCGGCCCACCGGGACCGGACAATCCCCGGAGCGGTCCTTCCACGGGGTTCAGCCGTCGAGGGCGAAGCGGGGCCGGCCATCGGCCACGGTGAGCACACCGGGCTCGGCCAGCAGGTCGAGGGCGTCGCGGCCCAGGCCCACCGCGGTGATGGTCACCACCTCGCCCTTCGCATCGCCGGCCAGGATCGTGACGTCGATCCGGAGCGCGCCCGGCGGGTCGTCCAGCTCCTCGGCATCGACCACCAGCACGTCGTAGGTCCCGTCCTCCAGCACGCCGCGAATCGTAGGGGTATCCGCGAAATCGGGTCAGAACGGGGAAATACTTGGACTCCGGCCCCGCGCGCCTACCGTGCGGAGCGCATCATCCCTACAAACCAGGAGGTTGGCTGTGGCCAACATCACCAAGGCCGAACTCGTCGATCAGGTTGCCTCTGCGGCTGGCACCGACAAGACCACGGCCGCTGCCGTGCTGAAGGCGTTCGAAGAGGTCGTCACCGCCGGCGTGAAGAAGGGCGACAAGATCGCCCTCACGGGGTTCCTCACCTTCGAGAAGGCTCACAAGGCCGCCACGACGGCCCGCAACCCGCGCACGGGCGAGTCCGTGCCGGTGGCGGCGAAGGACGTCCCCAAGGTCAAGGTCGGCGCGTCCTTCAAGAGCGCCGTCAACGGCTGAACCGATCCCAACGGCCCCACGGGCCGTTGATCTGCACGGAGGGAGGGCTTCGGCCCTCCCTCCGTCGCGTCCGGGCATCGGTCACACCCGGCGCACGGCCCGGCGCAGAGGAGTACACATCGGGGGGACAGCCACGGCGACCCAGGGGAACGACCATGAGCGACACCACCACCACCAACCGTTGGGTCCAGGGCCCGCTGGCCCCGGTCGATGTGGAGACCACGGCCTTCGACCTGGAGATCACCGGGACGCTGCCGCCGGAGCTGTGCGGCCGCTACCTCCGCAACGGCCCCAACCCGATCGGCCCGGTCGACCCCGAGCACCACCACTGGTTCGTCGGCGACGGCATGGTCCACGGCGTGGCCCTCCGGGATGGCCGCGCCGAGTGGTACCGGAACCGCTGGGTCCGGGGCAGCGCCGTCAGCGCCGCCCTCGGTGAGGAGCCCGTGCCGGGCAGCGGCGTGTTCGGCGATGTGGCCAACACCAACGTGATCGGCCACGCCGGCCAGACCTGGGCCATCGTCGAAGCGGGGGGACCGATCGCCCGGCTCGACGAGGAGCTGGGAACCACCTGCTTCACCGACCTCGACGGCACCCTCCCGAACGGGTTCACCGCCCACCCCAAGCGCGATCCCCGCACCGGCAAGCTCCACGCCGCCAACTACTTCTGGGCCCGTCCCGAGGTGATCGAGTACATCGTCGTGGGCGCCGACGGCCGCGTGGAGCACGCCGTCGACGTGCCGGTGCCCGGGAACCCGATGGTCCACGACTGCTCCATCACCGAGACGTCGATGGTCCTCTACGACCTGCCCTGCACCTTCGACCTCGACCGGGCCCTGGCCAACGAGCGGCTCCCCTACAGCTGGAACCCGGACTACGGCGCCCGGATCGGGATCCTGCCCCTGGAGGGCACGCCCGACCAGGTCCAGTGGTTCGACATCGAGAACTGCTACGTCTTCCACCCGGTCAACGCCCGAGACGACGGCGACCGCGTCATCATCGACGTGGCCCGCCACCCCCGGATGTTCGACCAGGAGAAGTCCGGGCCCGACGAGGGGCCGCCGTCGATCTGGCGCTGGACCTTCGACCGGACCACGGGTCGGTCCACCGAGGAGCAGGTCGACGACCGTCCCATCGAGTTCCCCCGCGTCGACGAGCGGACCGTCGGGCGGCGGCACCGGTTCAGCTGGGGCGTGCAGCTCCAGGTGGACGGCGACGACCTCCAGTGGCCGTCTGCGGACCTCGTCCGCTACGACGCGGACCGCAAGGCCAGCGAGACGATCTCGTTCGGACGGGACCACGTCGTGAGCGAGGCCGTCTTCGTGCCGCGGGCCGACGATGCGGCCGAGGACGACGGCTGGTACCTGGCGCTGGTCAACGACGTCCCGAACGACACCACCGACCTGGTGGTGCTCGACGCCTCGGCCCCCACGGAGGGTCCCGTGGCCTCGGTGCACCTGCCCGCCCGGGTCCCCCTCGGCTTCCACGGCAACTGGATCCCCACCGACCAGTAGCCCGCCCGCACATCGCCCCCCGCCGCCCATCACGCACCGAAGTTGGTGTGAAGATTGGGCCAGGACGCCAATCTTCACACCAACTTCGGTGGGGTGGGGTGGGTCCGGGCGGTTCGGGCGGTTCGATCCGTGGGCGACGAGGTCAGCGGGGGCCGCGGTAGAGGGTTCGGCCGCGGTAGCGGAGGGGTTCCTCGTCGGCCTCCTCGAAGGCGTGGGCGAGCCAGCCGGCGGTGCGGGCGATGACGAAGACGGCCTCGGTGGCGCCGGGCTCGGCACCGATGGCGTGGCCGAGCGCCCCCAGGGCCGCGTCGACGTTCGGGGGCGCGGCGGACCGCGGGCGGTCGACGTAGCGCTCGATGACGGCGCGCTGCTCATCGGTGGCGATGGGGAGGACGGCGGCCAGCAGGGGAGCGAAGCGGGGATCGCCGGAGACGTGGACGCCGTGGCCGAACCCGGCGAGGGCGTCGTGGTCGACCGGGCCCAGCCCCTCGGCGAGGCGTCGGTGGACGCGCACGGCGGCTCGGCCGTGGAACGGGCCGCTGGCGGTGCCGAGGCCGGCGATGACCACCTCGGCCGGCTTGGCCCGGGTGGAGGCCGCCACGCGCACGGCGAGGGTCGACGTGGCCAGCTCGTGCTCGGCCAGGAGCACCATCGCCAGGTCGAGCGCCCGCAGCCGATCGGCGGTGGGCGGGAGCGGCGAGAGCTTGGGCCAGAGGCGAGCGGCGACGGGCGCATCGGGCGAGGCGGGCACGCCCCGATCGGGGAGGGCGGCGACGAGGGCGTCGATCACCAGCGAGGCGGCGGTGACCGCGGTGTCGGTGGTGGTGGCCCGGGGGATCCACGGCGACGCCGCCGATGCGCCGACCACGAGGCGGGCGGTCACCGACGCCTGGCGGGGGAGCGCGGCCACCGCCCGTTCCGCCGCCGCGACGGCGGCGGGGTCCGACGGCGGGAGCGGGGGCTCGCCGGTGAGCTCACCGGTCCAGAGCAGGGTGCTGGCGTCCTCGAACGTGGCCCAGGCGGCCAGCTCGACCAGGTCGTGGTCCCGGTAGCGGATCCAGCCGTCGCCGATCTCGCTGACCGTCGTGCCGATGACCACGTCGACCGCGCCGACGCGCCGGCGGGTGGAACGGGGGCGAGCGCGGCGGGCCAGGGCTTCGACCTCGTCGGCGTCGTACACCGACGTGCGGCCGTCGGGCCCGGGACGTCGGGTGAGCGAGCCGCGGCTGGCATAGGCGTACACGGTGGCCAGCTCCACCCCGAGGCGGTCAGCCACCTCCTTGGCGCTCAGATCGGTGCTCATCAACGTGGACGATAATCAACGTTGATCGGCGAGGGGAAGGGGGCGCATGCTCGCTCCATGGCTGAACGCGACGTGCTGCTCGACTGCTGGACCGATCTGGACGGCTCGCCCGAGGTGCTGGACGCCGTCGGGCTGGACGGGCCGCACGGCGTGCTGCCCTCGATCTACGACGTCACCGGCTTCGCCACCGCAACGGTGGCCGCAGCCGCCCTGGGTGTCGCCGAGCTGGGCGCCGCCCGCACCGGTGGCGACGTGGCTCCCGTGGCGGTCGATCGGCTGGGCGCCTCGGCCTCGTTCCGGTTCGAGTCCCTCATCGCACCCGACGGTTGGGACCTGCCGCCGATCTGGGATCCGGTGGCCGGGGACTACCCGACGGCCGACGGGTGGATCCGCCTCCACACCAACTACCGCCACCACCTCGATGCCGCTCTCGCCGTATTGGGGGTGCCGGCGGAGCGGGAGCGGGTCGCCGCCGAGGTGGCCGGCTGGAAGGGCGACGAGCTCGAGACGGCCGTGGTGGCCGCCGGTGGCTGTGCCGCGGTGATGCGCACCACCGACGAGTGGGCGGCGCTCCCGGCCGGGCAGGCCACCGCCGCCGAGCGCCCCGTGGTCATCGGCGTCCCGGTCCCCATCTCCGGGGGGACCGGGCCCGACCTCCGCCAGCCGGCCGGTGGTGCGCCGCTCGCCGGCATCCGGGTCCTCGACCTGACCCGGGTCATCGCCGGGCCGGTGGCCACCCGGTACCTGGCCGGGTACGGCGCCGACGTGCTGCGCATCGACCCGCCCGGCTTCGAGGAGGTGCCGGCGCTGCTCCCGGAGTCCACCGCCGGCAAGCGCTGTGCCTTCCTGGACCTGCGGGCTCCCGTGGACCGGACCCGGTTCGAAGCGCTGGTGGCCGAGGCCCACGTGGTGGTGGGCGGCTTCCGTCCCGGCGCCCTGGTCGGGCTGGGCTACGGGCCCGACGGGCTGCGCTCGATCAACCCGGCGCTGATCACCGTCACCCACGACGCCTACGGGTGGTCCGGTCCGTGGGCCGGCCGGCGCGGGTTCGACAGCCTGGTGCAGATGAGCACGGGCATCGCCGCCGCCGGCGCAGCGGCCGCCGGGGTTGACCGTCCGACCCCGCTGCCCGCCCAGGCGCTGGACCACGGCATCGGCCACCTCCTGGCCGCCGCCACCTGCCGGGCCCTCACCCGCCTGGTGACCGATGGCGTGGCGGCCGACGTGCGCGGCTCGTTGGTGGGCGCGTCGAACGTGGTGAGGTCCCTCGCTGCATCGTCCGGAGCAGTCCCGTCGGTCACGATCGCCGACGCGCCCACCGTGCCCGGCGCCACCGCCTGGGGCCCGCTCCGCCGAGTCCCGCTCGCCGGGGCCATCGGCGGCATCACCCCCACCTGGTCGGTCGACGCCGGCCCCCTCGGCCGCCACCCCGCCCAGTTCGCCCCGGCCTGATCACCCGTCACCCGCCCCGCCCCGCCCCCGTCCGGCCCGCCCCACCGCTCGAAGTTGGTGTGAAGATTGGGCCAGGACACCAATCTTCACACCAACTTCGGGCTGGGTGACCGAGGTGGCCGGTGGTCGACGGCCCGCCTGGCCGAGACGGTCAGCGGTCGGTGGGCAGGAGGTGGAAGCGCTCGGCGAGGGGGATGCCGGCCCAGCGGCCGGCCTCCTCCATCACGGAGCGGACCTCGGTGCGGAAGCGGTCCTGCTCGGCGGCGCTGGCGACGGGGTCGTCGGTGATGAACATCGTCGACTCGTACTGGGAGCGGTGGGACTCGAGGGCGGCGACCTTGGCGGCCAGGCCGGTGTCGTCGGCGGTTTCGGCGTGGTCGGGCTCGTCGGCCTCGAACAGCAGCAGCGTCGCCGGCCGGTGGTGGGCGATGCCGTGCTCCGGGAAGAAGTGGGGGTCGCGGGCGGCGACGAGGGCGTCGCAGACCAGGAAGCCGGCGGCGCGGTGGTCCGGGTGGAGGCGATAGCGCTTCCAGGGGTCGTGGCCGAGGAGGACGTCGGGTCGCAGCTCGCGGATCCAGCGGGCGATGGTGGAACGGGTGGCCCGGTCGTTCTCCAGCTCGCCGTCGACCGCACCGAGGAACACGACCTCGCCGGTGGCGCCCAGGGCCTTCGCGGCGGCGCGGGCCTCCTCCTGGCGGGTGGCGACGAGGGCAGCCAGGTCGGCGTTCGGGTCCCACGTGCCCTTGGAGCCGTCGGTGCAGACGAGCAGCGACACCTCGCAGCCGGCGGCGGCCCAGCGGGCGAGGGTGGCGCCGGCGCCGAACTCGATGTCGTCGGGGTGGGCGCCCACGGCGAGCGCCCGGGCCGGCACCGGCAGGTCGCGGGTGGTGGGGCCGGTCACCGGCAGCCGCCGAGCGCCAGGTCCTCGCCGTCGGGGAGCAGCAGGTCCTCGGGCCGGTCGACGTCCCAGCCGAGGACGGCGTCGTCGACCACCCGCACGGCCAGGCCGAGGCGCTCGGCTTCGGCCTGGTGGCGGGCGGCGGAGCCGGGGCCGTAGGCGAACCGGAACCCGCAGCCGGCGGGGATGGCGATGACGTTGGTGCCGTCGTTCCAGCGGTCGGGGACGATGACCACGCCGTCGGTGCCCAGCACGTGGTCGAGGCCGGTGGCCAGGGGCAGGTCGGCGTGGGCGATGAGCACCCGCTCCGCGCCGGCGGCGGCGACCGCCTCGATGCCGGCTTCGACCGCGCCGTCGAGGCCGAGCCCGGGCGTCCAGCGGACGGCGGCGCCCGTGGCGAGCGCCCAGTCGCGCACGGCTTCGTCGTCGCACACGACGGTGACCGGGATCGGGCTCGCGGCCCGGACGACCCGGGTGGCCATCTCCCGGGCCAGCTCGGCGCGGGCCTCGGGGGAGAGGGCGGGGGCGAGCCGCAGCTTGGCCGCGTGGAACGCCTTCACCGGGATGACGACGGCGGCCTGCACGGGCGACACGCTACCGGCGGCTGCGGGACCCGGTCATCGGACCCGGGACACGGTGGCACTCGTCACATCGACGGGGACGGCGGCCTAGGGTCCGGCCCCATGGACATCCGGGTCTCCGTCATCGGTGCTGGGTCGTGGGGCACCACGGTCGCCGCGCTCGCCGCCCACAACGCGCCCACGCTGCTCTGGTCGAGGCGGGCCACGCTGGCCGAGCAGATCGACAAGGAGCACGAGAACGGCGACTACCTCGCCGGGTACCGCCTCCCCACCCAGCTGCGGGCCACGGCCGACCTGGAGGAGGCGGTGCGCCAAGCGGACCTGCTGGTGATGGGCGTGCCGTCGCAGGGGTTCCGGGGCGCGCTGGAGTCGGTGAAGCCGTACCTGCGGCCGTGGGTGCCGGTGATCTCCCTGTCGAAGGGCCTGGAGCTGGGCACGAAGCTGCGCATGAGCCAGCTGATCGAGGAGGTGCTGCCCGGCCACCCGGTCGGCATCCTCACGGGCCCCAACCTGGCGAAGGAGATCCTGGCCGGGCACGCCGCCGCCAGCGTGGTGGCCATGGACGACCACAACATCGCCCGAGCGGTGCAGGACATCTTCCAGGCCGAGCTGTTCCGGGTGTACACGAACGAGGACATCATCGGGTGCGAGATGGGCGGCGTCCTGAAGAACGTCATCGCCATCGCGTCGGGCATGGCCGACGGGCTGGGCGCCGGCGACAACACCCGGGCCGCGGTCATCACCCGGGGCCTCTCGGAGGTGACCCGCATGGGCGTGGCGCTGGGCGGGGAGCCGCTCACGTTCTCCGGCCTGGCCGGCATGGGCGACCTGGTGGCCACCTGCATCAGCCCGCAGAGCCGCAACCGGCACGTGGGCGAGCTGCTGGGGAAGGGCAAGACGATCGACGAGATCATCGCCTCGATGAACATGGTGGCCGAGGGCGTGAAGACGTCGAAGGTGGTCATGGAGCTGTCGCAGGAGCTGGGCATCGACATGCCGATCGGCTCCGAGGTGTTCGCCTGCTGCCACGAGGGGCGGACCGCGGCGGAGGCCTACACGGGGCTGCTGCGGCGGGGCACGGGTCGTGAGATGGACGGGATCAGCCCGGCCGGATAGACCCAGGCGACGATGTTCCGCCGCCGCCCTGCCCCTCCTGTGACCGGCGCCACCGCCACGGTGCCGTCGCGTGCGCTCACCTCTGCCCAGCTCGACGAGGCCGGGTGGGTTCTCCCGCGGGGCATCGCCGCAGGTCACGAGGGTCGTCAGCCGGTCTGGACCCTGGTCGGCACGGTCGGCTCGCCCACCGCCACGGCGGTCGATCCCGACGGTCTGGTGGTGGCCGAGGGCTGGAGCCTGGACTGGTGGATCGGCGGCGACGACCGCTGGTACGTCCCGGCCCGGGAGGCGGCCGTGCGCCAGGACCTGCTGGCCGATGCGCCGGTGGTGGAGACCCGGGCCCGCATCCCGGGCGGCGATGCCGTGCACCGGGCCTACGGGATCCGATCGCCCCGGTCGGTGGGCGACGAGTGGGTGGTGGTCGAGGTCGAGAACCAGACGCCGGTGCCGCTGGCGGTGGCGTTCGTGGTGCGTCCGGTGATGGCGGACTCGCTGGCGTCGATCGGCGAGATCACCATCGAGCCGGTTGCCGGTGGCACCGGCCGCGACGAGGCCCACCTGGTGCGGGTCGACGGCGCCCCGGCTGTGGTGCTGCCCCGGCGCCCGGCGGCGGTGCAGGGCGGCAACCTGGCCGACGGCGACGTGGTCGACGTGGTGGTGGCCAACGAGGCCGGCTCGGGCGTGACCACCGTGACCTGCCCGGACGGCATGGCCACGTTCGCCCTCCTGTACCCGGTTCCGCACACGGCCGTGCTGCGGGCGGTCATCCCGGTGGGCGAGGTCGATGCCGCCGAGGCGCTGGCCTACCCGTCGGTGGTGCCGGACTCGGCCACGGTGGCGTCGGGCTGGGAGATCCACCGGCGCGGTCTGCGCTTCGAGATCCCCGAGCGCCGTCTGGCCCTTGCGGTGGAGCGGGCCCGGACCCAGGTGCTGCTGGCCCACGACGGCGAGCGGGTGCGGCGCGACGGCGCCCTCGAACCGGACCTCGATGCGGGGGCCACCGAGGCCATCGTCGGGGCGTTCGACCTGCTGGACAAGCCGGCTGACGTGGTGGCCGTGGTGGCCCGCTGGCAGGAGGGGCTGGCCGACGCCACCCCCGAGTTCGACACCGCCGCGCTGCAGCTGATCTCGTCGCACTGGCTGCTGCACCGCGACGACGCGCTGCTGGACTGGATGCTGCCCGAGGTGGCGGCGGCGGTGGAGCGGCTGGACCGGGCGGACCGCAAGGGCCAGCTGGCCGATCCGGCCGCCCGTCGCCGGGCGGCCGACGCGCTGGCGGTGGCGGCTCGGGCGCTGGCCCAGCGCGATCAGGCCGCGGCGGCGGCCCAGGTGGCGCGGCTGGCGGAGCGTCTCGGCGGCCCCGACGTGGCGGACCCGGCCGATGCCGCCGGGCGGCTCCTCGCCGTGGCCCGTCGCCTGGCGGCCGGCGATGCGTCGGCTCCCGACGACCTGACCCGCATCCTGGCCGAGAACTCCACCACCAGCGTGTGGCCCGGCCCGGGCCGCGGTGGGCGGGGGATCGGCCACGACCTGGCGGCGTCGGCGGCGGTCCTGCACGCCGCTCGTTCCCTGCTGGTGGCCGAACGGGCCGACGGGCTTGCCCTGCTCCCCGTGTTCCCGGCGGGCTGGTACGGCAACGGGGTGGAGCTCCACGATGCGCCCACCGAGTTCGGCGTGGTGTCGTTCGCCATCCGCTGGCACGGTCAGCGGCCGGCGCTGCTGTGGGAGCTGGCCCCCCATCCTGGGCTCGGCCCCGTCACCCTCACCATCCCGGGCCTCGATCCGTCGTGGTCCACCACCGAGCTGCGGGGCGATGCGCTGCTGGCCGAGATGACCCCGCCCGAGGGGATCGAGCTGGTCCGCGAGGTGGCGGAGCACCCGGGTCTGCAGGAGCACATGCGCCCCGAAGCCGATGACCCGGGCGAGCAGCCGCCGATCCTCCCCGACGGCGGCTCGTTCTCGTGACCGACGAGCCCACCGACGACCCCGCCGCCGGGCCCTCCGCCGACCCGGAGGAGCCTCGGCTCGATCCACCGGCGGCCGACGACCTCGGTCCTGCGCTCGATGCCGGCGACATGACCGAGCTGCTGCGGGCGGCGGGCATGGCCGACGAGGAGATCGCCCGGGCGCGCGAGGACCACCACCTGGAGCTGCTGGCCATCGAGCACCTGGTGGTGCCCGAGCCGGGCGAGTACGACCTGGAGGGCATCGCCGACGCCAGCGGCCTGAGCCCCGAGCAGATCCGTCGGCTGTGGCGCTCGCTGGGTTTCGCCGAGCCGCAGCCGGGCGACCACCTGTTCACCGATGTCGACGTGGACATGCTCCGGACCATCGGCCAGCTGCTGGCCATGGGGTGGATCGACGACGAGCTGACCATCCAGATGGCCCGGGTGATCGGGTCGTCGCTGTCTCGTGTGGCCAGCGCGCTGATCGACAGCATCGATCCCGAGGAGCCCCGGGTCGCACCCAACCGTCCTCGGTCCGACGACGGGTTCGCCGCCATCGCCCCGCTCCTGCTGCCGATGCTGCTGCAGGTCATGGACTACGTGTGGCGCCGCCACGTCCAGGCCGAGGCCCGCGCCCGCATGGCCCGGGAGCACGCGGAGGGCGACCCGGACCACCGAGTCGTCGGGTTCGCCGACCTGGTGGGGTTCACCGCCCTGAGCCAGCAGATCGATGCCCACGAGCTGGCCGGCGTGGTGGACCGCTTCGAGACCATCGCCTACGACACCGTCAACCGCCTCGGCGGCCGGGTGGTGAAGATGATCGGCGACGAGGTCATGTTCGCCGTGCCCGACGAGGCGTCCGCGGTGGAGATCGCCCTGTCGCTCTCGGAGACCTACCGGGACGACGACGAGCTGTCCGACGTGCGCGTCGGTCTGGCCGCCGGCCCGGTGCTGCAGCGGGAGGCCGATCTCTACGGGCCGGTGGTGAACCGGGCGAGCCGCATCGTGAACATCGCCTTCCCGGGCTCCGTCGTGGCGTCGGGGGAGATCGTCGAGTCCCTCGCCGACGCCGAGGGGGTCACCTGGAAGTCCATCGGGTCCCGCAACCTCAAGGACATCGGCAAGGTTCCCCTGTTCCTGGTGCGGCGCGAGTCCGCCTCGGAGCCGCCGCGGTCGTCCCGCCACGACGCCGAGAAGCGCCGGGCCGAGCGGCGCGAGGCCCGGGTGGCCGAGATGGAGGAGCGGCGCAACGCCCGGCGGGCGAAGCGGGCCGAGGCCGAGAGCAGCCGGGGCGAGACAGCGGCCGAGGACCCCATCTAGCCTCTGACCCATGACGAGCTGGTTGAAGGCGCTGCCGGTGGCGCTGGCCCTGGCGGTGGTGGCCGTCGGCGCCGCGCTCGGGTTCGGCGGCGCCGAGCGTCCGGTGGCTCCCGGGACCGTCCGGGTGTCGTCGGCCGGCCCGCAGACGCCGTCGCTCGCCGGCGCCTGGGACGCAGAGTCCAACTCGCCCACGTCCTACGAGGTGGCCGACGCCGCCGGGCCCACCGTCAACCTCTACGAGGCGCCGAACGTGCCGCTGGCGTCGAAGCCGTCCATGGACAACCCCACCTGGGAGGGCCTGCCGGTCGTGTTCCTGGTGCTGGAGGACCAGGGCGACTGGCTCCACGTGCGGGTGTCCTCGCGTCCCAACAACATGACCGCCTGGGTGTCCCGCTCCGAGGTGCGGCTGCGGACCGTTCCCAACCGGGTGCTGATCGAGGTAGGAGCCCGCCGGGTCACCGTCTTCCACGGCGACACCATCCTGCTCCAGGAGACGGTGGCGGTGGGTACGGACCGGACGCCGACGCCGCTGGGCAACTTCTTCGTGGACGGCGCCGTCAAGGTCCCCTACGACACCGGTCCCTACGGGGCCTACCAGGTGAGCGTGAGCGGCTTCTCCGATGTGCTGCAGAGCTTCGGTGGCGGCGTCGGCCAGATCGCCATGCACGGCACCAACCGCCCTGATCTCCTCGGCCAGGCGGTCAGCAACGGCTGCGTCCGCATGACCAACGACAACATCACCAAGATGGTCCAGCTCGCCCCCTTGGGCACCCCCGTCGACGTCGTCGCCTGATGGACCTGCAATCGGCGGCTCGTGGTCGCGCAACCGTCGTATTGACAACCGACGAGCTCTGGACACTTCGACATTGTGCGATCGAGGCGATCGAGGCGCTGGGGGATAGCGAAACCGAGTTTCACGTGCGCATCGGCGCCTACCCGAGCGATGTCAGGCCACTCATCGATCAGCTGAAGCAGATCGCCAAACAGACCGAACTGCCGAGATAGGCGGTGGCGCGATAGGGATGCTCTGCGAATATCGAGGTGGTGAACCCGTCATTGACGGGAAGATCACGGTGGTCGCGGATTCCGCAGCTGACGGGGCCGGCGCGGCGACGATCAGCTACACCGCTGGGCACACCATCAACGAGGTGATCATCGCCCCAGTCGACGCGTCGGGGCGAATTCCTGCGCCGGTGGACTTGGCACTGGGCTCTTGTTGAGAAGCTTGATCCTTGCCTGCGGAGGCTGACGAATGAGGGGCTTATCAAAGGCACACTGCGTCGTGGCGCTCTGGGCAGTGCTACCCGTGATTCCATTGATCCTGTCCGGCTGCGTCCTCGGGGACCCTGTGTCTTCACGCCCACACGGCATCGGAAGGGATGAGGAGGGTCGATTGATTGCGTTGAGCTGTGATAGCGACGGTGGAATCGTGGCGGTGGAAGCGGTCGCGAGAGGTACAGAGCATTCGCAGTGGGATAAGCCTCTGCTCTCCCTTCATCTGATCGACGGCCGAAAGGCGGAACCAGAGGTGTCCCTAACCGCGGAGTCGCGTTCATACAGACTCGTGAGGAAGGATCCGCTGCGAGAGATCACGGTCACGGTCTTTGACTCGAGAGAAGGAAACCTCCTGTTGACGACCTGGTCGACAGATCTGGAGTCCCTCAAGCCGGGATTTGTCGCAACGCGTAGCGGAAGTGTTTCGAGGGCCCGGTGGGATCAGGGATGTTGATCTCGGTGCCCTTTGGACGGCCCTCGGCACCGCCCAGTTCACCGCATCGGGCGACTTCGACGGCGAGGGCAAGGACGACCTGCTCCTCAACCAGTACAACGCCGGAGGCGACACCCTCTGGTGGGGCTCGACCGAGACCGACTTCTCTACCACCCCCGACCGGGTT
>CALANQ010000426.1 GCA_937926025.1 uncultured Acidimicrobiales bacterium | reverse complement strand
CGGCGGCGCCCACGAGATCTACCTCGAGACCGCGGCGGTCGTGATCGTCCTGATCCTGGCGGGCCGCTGGTTCGAAGCGCGGGCCAAGCGCCGGTCCGGTGCCGCCCTGCGGGCGCTGCTGGAGCTGGGGGCGAAGGACGTGGCCGTCCTCCGCGACGGGACCGAGGTCCGCATCCCCGTCGACCAGCTGGCTGTCGGGGACCGCTTCGTGGTCCGTCCGGGGGAGAAGGTCGCCACCGACGGCACCGTCGTGGACGGGCGGTCCGCCCTGGACACGTCGCTGCTGACCGGCGAGCCCGTCCCCGTCGACGTCGGCCCCGGCGATGCCGTGGTGGGCGCCACGGTCAACGCGTCGGGCCGCCTGGTGGTCGAGGCCACCCGCGTCGGGGCCGACACCGCGCTGGCCCGCATCGCCCAGCTCGTCACCGACGCCCAGACCGGCAAGGCCGAGGTCCAGCGCCTCGCCGATCGGATCTCGGCGATCTTCGTCCCCATCGTCATCGCCATCGCGGCCGCCACCTTGGGCTTCTGGCTCGGTGCGGGGGTCCCGGCGGCCGAGGCGTTCACCGCCGCGGTGGCCGTGCTGATCATCGCCTGCCCCTGCGCCCTGGGCCTGGCCACTCCCACCGCCCTGATGGTGGGCACGGGCCGGGGTGCCCAGCTGGGCATCCTGATCAAGGGCCCGGAGGTGCTGGAGAGCACCCGCGGCGTGGACACGATCGTCCTCGACAAGACCGGCACCGTCACCACCGGCCGCATGGCCCTGGTGGAGGTGGTGGCCGCCGACGGCGAGCCCGGCCGGCCGGACCTCCTGCGCACCGCGGGAGGGCTGGAGGCCGCCAGCGAGCACCCCATCGCCGCCGCGATCGCCGCCGGCGCCGCCGACCAGCTCGGCGCGCTGCCGTCGGTGGACGGCTTCGAGAACCACCAGGGTCGCGGCGTGTCCGGTGTGGTCGACGGCGTCGCCGCCGTGGCCGGGCGCGAGGCGTTCGTCCTGGAGCAGCTCGGCCTCGAGGCGCTGCCCCCGGTGCTGGCGGAGGCCCGCGACCATGCCGCCGCCGACGGCCGGACCATCGTCTACGCCGGCTGGGCGGGGGCGGTGCGAGGCGCCTTCGTCGTGGCCGACACCGTCAAGCCCACCTCCGCCGAGGCCATCGCCGCACTGCGCGACCTCGGCCTCCGCCCCGTGCTGCTCACCGGCGACAACCGGGCCGCCGCCGAGGCGGTGGCAGCCGAGGTCGGCATCGCCGCCGACGACGTCATCGCCGAGGTCCTCCCCGAGGAGAAGGTCGACCAGGTCACCCGCATCCAGGGAGCGGGCGCGGTGGTCGCCATGGTGGGCGACGGTGTGAACGACGCCGCCGCCCTGGCCCACGCCGACCTGGGCCTGGCCATGGGCACCGGCACGGACGCGGCCATCGAGGCCTCGGACCTCACGCTGGTGCGGGGCGACCTGCGGGCGGCGGTCGACGCCATCCGGCTGGCCCGCCGCACGCTCAGCACCATCAAGGGCAACCTGTTCTGGGCCTTCGCCTACAACGTGGCCGCCATCCCGCTGGCCGCCGCCGGCCTGCTGAACCCGATGATCGCCGGTGCTGCCATGGCGTTCTCCAGCATCTTCGTGGTCACCAACAGCCTCCGGCTGCGACGCTTCCACAGCGCCTTCCCCGATCTGGCCGCCGCCGAGCGCGACGCGACGGGGACCGCACCGCCGGCCGAACCCCACCACCTCGAGCACGAAGGGCACCACTGATGCGCGGCTACACGATGGAGAAGGACGACTACCTCAAGCGGCTCCGCCGCATCGAGGGCCAGGTCCGCGGCATCCAGCGGATGATCGACGAGGACACCTACTGCATCGACGTCCTCACCCAGATCTCCGCGGTCACCAAGGCCATCCAGAGCGTGGGCATCGGCCTGCTCGAGGAGCACGTCAACCACTGCGTGATGGAGGCCGCCCGCAACGGCGACGATGACGCCGCCCGGGAGAAGGTGGCCGAGGCCACCCGGGCCATCGAGCGCCTCGTGCGGTCGTAGCTCGAATCGGACAGCGGTGGAGCAGCCACCGGTAGGGTCGCCCGCCATGGCCCGCGCCTTCACCACCGCCCTCGCCCCTTCCATCGACGGTGCCACGTCCCGAGCGAGGTTCACCGTGAAGGCTCGGCCGGTGCCGGACCTGCCCGAGGTCGAGGGGGTGCTGGCCGGTGCCGCCGAGGTGGACATCACCCCGCCGCCCGGGCTGCCGAAGGCCGGCTACTCCGCCAACGCCCACGACGGCAACGGCTTCCACACCCGGCTCCGGGCCCGGGTCACCCACCTCCGGGCCGGTCGGTCCTCCCTCGCCATCGTCCAGTGCGACCTGCTGGCCGGATCGTCCGTGATCCAGTACCTGGTGGCCGAGGCCGTCCGCGACCGGACCGACATCCCGCTCCCGGGCATCTGGATCGGCGCCACCCACACCCACGCCGGCCCGGGCCAGTTCATGGGCACCGACTTCTACAACCAGCACGCGTCGAACCGGCCCGGCTTCGACCCGGCGTTCACCGACTTCCTGGTGCGCCAGATCGCGGGCGCGGTCATCGAGGCGTACGAGACCCGGGCCCCGGCGAAGGTGGCGGTGGGC
This sequence comes from uncultured Acidimicrobiales bacterium, assembly GCA_937926025.1. Lineage (GTDB taxonomy): Bacteria > Actinomycetota > Acidimicrobiia > Acidimicrobiales > Iamiaceae > Aquihabitans. The sequence continues at coordinate 253 of CALANQ010000426.1, read as the reverse complement.
GACACCGAGGTGTGGGGTCTCACGCGCAACCGCTCCCACGACCCGTACGTGAAGAACCGTACGGTCACCGACAAGCGGATGGACCCGCAGCGCAAGTGGGTGGCGGTCAACCCGCTCCTCCACATGATCCGCGTCGACCGCATCACCGACGACGGCACCGAGCCGCTGTCGGCCGCGCTCATGTTCGCCATCCACGGCACCGGTGTGTCCCAGCACGCTCACGAGTACAACGCCGACGTGTGGGCGTACCTGG
>CALANQ010000425.1 GCA_937926025.1 uncultured Acidimicrobiales bacterium | reverse complement strand
GGTCCGCGTTGCGGACGGCCGGCTGCTCGAGCCGGAGCTGCTCCGCCAGGATCTGCCAGACCTCGACAGCGGCCGGGGCCTCGCGCCCGGCGAGGACGACGGCCAGGTGCTCGCGCTCGTCCGGGAGGGTCTGGCCCTCCGGCGGCGGCAGGAACACGTGGCCGATCTCCCACACGCCGATGCCGAGCTGGCGACGGGCGTGGTTGTGCGCGACGGCCGCCACCAGGCCGGGCAGCAGGGCGGTGCGCAGCACGGACTCCTCGGCGACGAGCGGGTTCACCAGCTCGATGCCGGTGGGGTCCAGACCGGCGTCGGCGAGCTGGCCGGGCGCCAGGAACGGCAGCGGCAGGGTCTCCGCCAGGCCCAGCCCGCAGAGGAGGCGGCGGATGGCCCGGCGCTGCTTCTGGGTGGGCGTGAGCTGGCCCGACCGGGGCTCGGTGAGCTCCTGGTTGGCGATGTTGCGGTAGCCGTGGTGACGGCCGACCTCTTCGATGACGTCGATCTCGGTGGCCGAGTCGAACCGCCAGGTGGGGATGGTGACGTCGTGGTCGTCGCCGACCGCGACGGCGGTGAAGCCGATGGGCGCCAAAAGCTCGGCAATGCGCGCGGGAGACAGGTCGGTGCCCAAGATGGCGTTGACGCGAGCGGTGCGCACCCGGACCACCGGGCGCTCGGGCAGGGTGCCCACCACATCGACCTGGACGGGCACGGTGGTGGCGCCGCAGATCTCGGCGGCCAGCTGGCAGAAGCGGTCCGCAGCACGCTCGATGACCGCGGGATCGCAGCCCTTCTCGAAGCGGGCCGACGCTTCCGACCGGAGCCCGAGCCGACGGGAGCTACGGCTGATGGAGGTGGGCTCGAACCAGGCCATCTCCAGCAGGACGTCGGTGGTGGTGTCGCTGATCTCGCAGTCGGCGCCGCCCATGATGCCGGCGATGCCGACCGCCCGATCGTCGTCGTCGACGATGAGCAGGTCGTCGACGGTGAACGTGCGCGCCACGTCGTCGAGCGTGGTGAGGGTCTCCCCCGCCGCCGCCCGGCGCACCCGAAGGGTGGCACCGGCGACCTTCGCCAGGTCGTAGGGGTGGTTGGGCTGGCCCAGCTCCAGCATCACGTAGTTCGAGATGTCGACCATGGCCGAGATGGAGCGCATGCCCAGGTGGGCGAGGCGCTGCTGCATCCACGCCGGCGACTCGGCCGACGGGTCGACGCCGCGCAGCACCCGGGCCACGAACCGGCCGCAGCCGACCGGGTCGACCACATCGACGGCGAACGGCACGTCGCTGCCGACCGCCTCGACCCGGCCGCCGGCACCGTGGGACTGCCACGTGACGGGCTGCCCCGTCGGCACGGCCGCGGGCGGAGCAGGCAGCACGAAGCCGACGCCGACCCGGGCCGCCACATCGCGGGCGAGGCCGGCCACCGACATGGCGTCGGGCCGGTTCGGGTTGACCTCGAGCTCCCACAGGACGTCGGGCTCGATGCCCAGCGCCTCGGTGATGGGGGTGCCGAGCGTGAGGTCGGTGGGCAGGATCATGATCCCGCTGTGGTCGTCGCCGAGGCCGAGCTCCTTGCCCGAGCAGAGCATGCCGTTGGACCACTCGCCCCGGAGCTTGCGGCGCTCGATCTTCATGCCGCCGGGCATGACCGTGCCGAGGGTGGCCAGGGGCACGAGATCGCCGACCGCCATGTTGAAGGCGCCGCAGCAGATCTGGAGGGCTTCGCCATCGCCGCGATCGACGTCGACCAGCTGGATCTTGTCGGCGTTGGGGTGGGGCTTCAGCTCCAGCACCTTGACGACCTCGATGCCGTCGAGGCCGTCGCCGATGCGGATCTCCTCTTCGACGGGGGTGCCGAGGTCGTCGAACGCCTCGGCGATGGCCTCCGGGGGCACGGGCGCGTCGAGCATCTCCTGCATCCAGGAGTGGAGGACCTTCATCAGAACTGCTCCAGGAAGCGGATGTCGGTGGAGGCCAGCTCGCGCAGGTCGGCGACGCCCTGGCGGGACGACGCCAGGCGGTCGAGGCCGAACCCGAACGCGAACCCGCTGTACTCCTCGGGGTCGATGCCGCAGTTGGCCAGCACGTTGGGGTGCACCATGCCGCAGCCGCCGAGCTCCAGCCAGGACCCGTCGGGGCGCTGGAGGTCGAACTCGGCCGACGGCTCGGTGAACGGGAAGTACGCGGGACGCAGGCGCATGTTCCAGCCCGGGCCGAAGAAGGCCTTGGTGAACATGTCGATGGTGCCGGCCAGGTGGGCGAAGGTGATGCCCCGGTCCACCACCAGGCACTCCAGCTGGTGGAACACGGCCAGGTGCGTGGCGTCGGTGGCCTCGTTGCGGTACACCCGACCGGGCATCACGGAGTAGATCGGCGGCTTCTGCCCCTCCATCACCCGGATCTGCACGGGCGAGGTGTGGGTCCGCATGACCACCTCCCGGTCGGCGCCGAGGCCGACGAAGAAGGTGTCCTGCATGTCGCGGGCCGGATGGAACTGCCCGAAGTTGAGGGCGGTGAAGTTGTGCCAGTCGTCTTCGACCTCGGGCCCTTCGGCCACCGTGAAGCCGAGGCCCACGAAGACGTCCTCGAGCTCCTCGATGGTCTGGGTGATGAGGTGGAGGTGCCCGGCGTCGCGGT
>CALANQ010000424.1 GCA_937926025.1 uncultured Acidimicrobiales bacterium | reverse complement strand
CGGGCACCCTCCCCGACGGATCTGCTTCGGGCCGGGCCCACCCACTACCGTTCCCGCCGTGGTCACGCAGGTAGCAGAAGACGTCAAGCTCACGGCCGTCGGTGGGCGCACCGCCACAATCGCGGAGTGGACCACCACCTTCCAGCTGCTCACCGTGGTGATCGACCCGTACACCAACGAGAGCGCCTGGCTGCTGGAGACCGCAGGCCGCGTGCTGGCCAACTTCCGCGGCGCCGACTGCCGGGTGGCCTGGACCGTCACCGCCGACGAGCGCGACGCCAAGCGGTTCCTCGGGCCGTGGGCCGAGGAGTTCCTCACCTTCGCCGACCCCGACCGGGAGCTGGTGAAGGCCCTGGAGCTCGAGCGCCTGCCCGCTCTGGCCTACATCCGCCAGGACCTGGCCATCGTCGGCACCGCCCAGGGCTGGGAGCCCTCCGAGTGGGAGCACCTCGGCGCCCTGGTCGGCAAGGTCAACTCGTGGAGCCACCCCACCCTGCCGGGCAACGGCGACCCCGGGCCCTTCGCCGGGTCCCCCGCCCTCGGCTGAGCCGCTGGCTCACCCGGGCAGGCCGCCCTCGGTGAGCGCGGTCACATCGAGCGCCCGATCGAGGTCCTCGCCGGAGATGGCGCCCGTGGCGCGCACCAGGTCCCGGATGGGCGTGCCCGTCTTCTGGCTCTCCTTGATGAGCTGGGCGGTGCGCTCGTAGCCCAGGTACGGGTTGAGCGACGTGGCGATGGCGGGGCTGGACTCCGCGTTGGCGCGGCAGCGCTCGACATCGGCGGTGATGCCGTCGATGCAGCGGTCGGCGAACAGCACGCTGACCTTGGCCACCAGCTCGATGGACTCCAGCAGGTTGCGGGCCATCACCGGCATGAACACGTTGAGCTCGAAGTTGCCCTGCGACCCGGAGAAGGCCACGGCCGCATCGTTCCCGATGACCTGCGCCCCCACCTGGGTGACGGCCTCGCAGAGCACCGGGTTCACCTTGCCGGGCATGATCGACGAGCCCGGCTGCAGGTCGGGGAGGTCGATCTCGGCCAGCCCGGTGGCCGGCCCGCTGGCCATCCACCGCAGGTCGTTGGCGATCTTGATCAGGGCGATGGCGGCCCCGCGCACCTGCGCCGACGCCTCGACCAGACCGTCGCGCGACGACTGGGCGGCGATGTGGTCGGTGGCTTCGGTCAACGGCAGTCCGGTGCGCTTGGCCAACCGGCGCACCACGTCGGCGCCGAACCCGTCCGGGGCGTTGAGGCCGGTGCCCACCGCGGTCCCGCCGATCGGCAGCTCTCCCAGCCGGGGCAGCGTGGCCCGCAGGCGGCGGACCGCCTGGGACACCTGGGTGGCGTACCCGCCGAACTCCTGGCCCAGGGTGATGGGCACCGCGTCCATCAGGTGGGTGCGCCCGGCCTTCACCACGTCGGCGAACTCGTCGGCCTTGGCCCGCAGCGCCGCCGCCAGGTGCTCCAGCGCCGGCACCAGGTCCGCCACCACCGCCTCGGTGGCCGCCAGGTGGATGGCCGTCGGGAACACGTCGTTGGACGACTGGCTGGCGTTGACGTGGTCGTTGGGGCTGACCTTCGCCTTGCCCTTGCCGTCCTTGCCGAGGCTCAGGTCCGCCAGCCGGGCGATGACCTCGTTGGCGTTCATGTTCGACGACGTGCCCGAGCCGG
>CALANQ010000423.1 GCA_937926025.1 uncultured Acidimicrobiales bacterium | reverse complement strand
GCCCGCCGGCGCAGAAGCCGAGCGCCTCCTCGTAGGCGAAGCCGAGCTCGCGGTCCGGGTCGGCGGCCCGGCCGAGCCACTTGAAGCCGGTGAGCGTCTCCACGAACGGCACGCCCGCCGCAGCCGCCATCCGTCCCAGGAGCGTGGACGAGACGATGGTGGTGGCCAGCACCGCGCCGGGAGCGATGCCGCCCGAGGCCAGCAGGTGGTGGGCGAGGGCGGCGCCGATCTCGTCGCCTCGCAGCGCCCGCCAGCCGCCGTCGGCCGACGGGTCGGGGACGGCGGCGCCGAGCCGATCGGCATCGGGGTCGTTGGCCAGCAGCAGGTCGGCCGCCGCTGCCGTGGCCGTGGCGATCCCGAGGTCGAGCGCCCCGGGCTCCTCCGGGTTCGGGAAGGCGACCGTCGGGAAGTCCGGGTCGGGCTCGACCTGCTGCTCCACCTCGACGACCGGGGCGAACCCGGCGGCGGCGAACGCCCGGCGGATGGTGGCGGCGCCGACGCCGTGCATGGCGGTGTACGCGGCGGTCACCGTGCGCTCGGTGGGCACCAGGCCGACCTGGGACGCGGCGTCGACGTAGGCCTGGACCAGCTCGTCGCCCACGCGCACGATGTCGGGGTCGTCGGCGGCGGCGTAGCGGACCTCGCTGGCCCGGGGCGTGGCGTCGATGCCGGCCGCGATGGCGGCGTCGTCGGGCGGGACGATCTGGCGGGCGCTGCCGTCGTAGACCTTGTAGCCGTTGTCCTGGGGCGGGTTGTGGCTGGCGGTGACCATGACCCCGGCGGCGGCACCGAGGTGGTCGACGGCGAAGGCCAGCACCGGCGTGGGCAGCGGACCCGGAAGGACGTAGGCGCGGATGCCGGCCTCGGCGAAGATGGCTGCGCTCCGCTCGGCGAAGTCCAGCGAGCGGTGCCGGGCGTCGAAGCACACGGCCACCCCCTTCGACGCGGCGTCGGGGTCACCGGACGCCTTCAGCCACTGGACGATGCCGTTGGCAGCCCGGGTGACCACGGCCAGGTTCATGCGGTTCGGTCCGGCCCCGAGGCGGCCGCGCAGCCCGGCGGTCCCGAAGTCCAGGTCCTGGGCGAAGCGGTCGGCCAGGTCGGCAGCGGCGTCGGCATCGCCGGCCTCGGCAGCGGTGATCACCGCGTCGAGCTCGTCGCGGGTGGTGGGGTCGGGGTCGGCAGCCACCCAGGCCCACGCCCGCTGGATCAGGTCGGCGTCGACGGCCATCAGAGCTGCCCCACGATCTGGGCGATGAGGCCGCCCATGCGGTCTGCCGATTCGGCGGCCACGGCCAGCACGTCGTCGTGGGCCAGCACCTCGTCGGCCAGCCCAGCCGCCAGGTTGGTGACGAGCGAGACGGCCAGCAGGTCGGCGCCGGCGTGGGCGGCGGCGATGGACTCGAGCACGGTGGACATGCCCACCAGCTCCCCGCCGAGCGTGGCCACCATCCGCACCTCCGCCGGCGTCTCGTAGGTGGGCCCGAGCAGCCCGCAGTACACGGCCTCCTCGAGCGTCGGGTCGACGGAGCGGGCCAGCTCCCGGAGGCGCGGCGTGTACGCCTCGCCCATGTCCGGGAACCGCGGGCCGATGCGGTCGTCGTTGGGACCGAGCAGCGGGGTGCGCCCGGTCAGGTTGAGGTGGTCGGCGATGAGGACGGGCTGGCCGGGCCGCATGCCGGGCCGGAGCCCGCCGGCTGCGTTGGTGAGCACCACGGTGGAGCAGCCGGCCCGCACCGCCGTCCGCACCCCGTGCGCCACCACGTTGGGGTGGTGGCCCTCGTACAGGTGGACGCGCCCCATGAAGGCGAGGATGCGCGTGTCGCCGTTGGCGATGGACCGCACGGTGGTGCCGTGCCCCTGCACCGACGCCTCGGGGAACCCGCCCAGGTCGGTCATCGGCAGCTCGGCGACCACCTCGCCCATGCGGTCGGCGGCGGGCTTCCACCCCGACCCGAGCACGATGGCCACGTCGTGGCGGTCGACGCCGGTGGCCTCGGCGAGCCGGGCGGCGGAGGCCTCCGCCGCGTCGAACGGATGGCTGACGGGATCCGGATGCGTCACCCGCTCAGTCTGCCCGAGCCGCCGCCCTTCCGTTTCGGGTCACGGATGCACCGCACCGGGGCAGCAACGCACCGGGGCGTGCGTGACCCGATGCCGGCGTGGGGGTGCGTCAGTCCAGGAGGGAGACGGTCTGGGCCAGGCTCATGCCGGGGCGGGGGCCGATGTGGCCGATGACCGCAGCGGCGGCGATGGATCCCAGGCGCCCGCACTCGGCCAGGGGGCGGTCCTGCGACCAGCCGTAGAGGAACCCGGCGGCGTAGAGGTCGCCGGCGCCGGTGGTGTCGACCCGCTTGGGCACCTGGTGGGCCTCGACCTTGACGATCTCGTCCTTGGTGACCACGACGGAGCCGTCGCGGCCGCAGGTGACCGCGGCGATGTCGCAGATGCCGCGGACGGCGTCGACGCCCTCGTCGAAGGTGTCCACGCCGTAGAGCTTCATGATCTCCTCCTCGTTGGCGAAGAGGATGTCGACGCCGTCGGCGACCAGGGCCAGGAAGTCGTCGCGGTGGCGGTCGACGCAGAAGCTGTCGGACAGGGTGAGCGAGACCTTCCGTCCGGCCTCGTGGGCGGCAGCGGCCGCCGTGCGGAACGCGTGCTTGGCGTCGTCTCGGTCGAACAGGTAGCCCTCGAGGAACGTGACCTTGGCCGAGCCGATGAGGTCCAGGTCCAGATGGTCGGCGCAGAGGGTGGCCGACGCGCCCAGGTAGGTGTTCATGGTGCGCTCGCCGTCGGGGGTGACGACGATCATGCAGCGGCCGGTGGGGTCGCCGTCGGTGGCGAGGTCGGCGGAGAAGTGCACGCCGAGCGAGTTGAGGTCGTGGCCGAACGCCTTGCCGAGCCCGTCGTCCTTGACCCGGCCGATGTAGGCGGCGCGCCCGCCGAACGAGGCCACGCCCGACAGCGTGTTGGCCGCGGACCCGCCCGACATCTCGGTCTTGTCCGCCCCCATGGCGGCGTAGAGCTCCTCGGCGCGGTCGGTGTCGATGAGCGTCATCGAGCCCTTGACGAGCTCCATCTCGGTGATGAACGACTCCTCCTCGGTGCTCAGCACGTCGACGAGGGCGTTGCCGATGCCGAGGACGTCGTAGGTGGCCGGGTCCGGAGTAGCGCTCACAAGGGGGAAACCCTAGGCGTCCCCCCGGTGAACCCCCGAACCCGCCGGCGGCCGCGCTGGGTGGCCGACCGGGGTGGCAGTAGCGTGGTTCGACGCCATCGGCGCCCCACCCCACCCCCCAGGAGCCCTCTGATGACCGCCACCGTCCGCCGCCGCACCACCGTCGCCGCCCTGGCGCTGGCCTCGGCCGGCCTCCTCGGGGCCTGCGGCTCGTCCGGCGGCAGCGACGCGTCCGCCACCACCACCTCGGCGCCCACCACCACCGAGGCCGGCTCGGGCGAGGTCACCACCACCGCGGCCGAGGGATCGGCCACCACCACCGCCGCGCCGGGCGGTGAGACCACCACCACGGAGAACCTCGAGGGCGTCGACACCGAGACCAGCACCCTCGACACGCTGCCCGACGGCGACCACTACGTGTACATGGCCGGCCTCGAGAACGGGACGGTGGAGGGCCAGGCGGTCCAGGTCCTGCTGGTCGACCCGGTCGAGTTCCTCACCGGCCAGGCCGCCATCGACGCCGCCGGCGAGGACGGCGTCACGCTGGACACGGACTACTACATCCGCAACTCGGACCAGACCGTGAAGCGGATCGCCGTGGTGCCCGAGGCGTCGGTCACGTCGCTCAGCGGCGGCGGCGCCGACCCGGTGCCCTCCAGCGTCGACGAGGTCTGGCAGCAGGAGTACCTGTTCAAGATCAACGTGGGCAACGTCCGCGGCATCACCACCATCTCGGGCATCGACGCCGTCTACCTCGCCTGATCGCGGCGGACGGCGCCGGAGGCGGGTCCCCGGTCCGGGGGCACCCCGGTAGCCTCGGCCGGGTCCTGAACCCCACCCGTCGAGGAACCCCGTGGCCGCCCACGACCTGAACCGCCTGCCCACCACCGTGGTGCCGTCGCACTACGACCTGGAGCTGGCTCCCGATCTCGAGGCGGCGACCTTCGCCGGCACCGCCGAGGTCACGCTCATCGTCACCGAGGCCGTCGACGAGCTCATCCTCCACGCCCTGGACCTCGAGATCGCCGAGGCCTGGCTGGAGGGGTCCGAGGGCGAGCGCCTCGACGCCCCCGCCACGTTCGACACGCCCTCGGAGACGGTGACCCTGGCCCTGTCGGGCACCGCCGAGCCCGGGGCCTGGACGCTGCACACCCGGTTCACCGGCGTCCTCAACGACAAGCTGGTGGGCTTCTACCGGTCCACGTTCACCGACGACGACGGCACCACCCGCACGTTGGCGTGCACCCAGTTCGAGTCCACCCACGCCCGCCGGTCGTTCCCGTGCTGGGACGAGCCGGCGTTCAAGGCCACCTTCGCCATCCGCCTGGTGGTGGCCGAGGACCTGTTCGCGGTGTCCAACGCCATGGAGACGGCGGTCGACCAGCTGCCCGACGGTCGCAAGCGGGTGCACTTCGCCCCCACCATGTACATGTCGACCTACCTGGTGGCGTTCGTGGTGGGGCCCCTGGAGGCCACCGACGTGGTCGACGTCGACGGCACCCCGCTGCGGGTCATCGCCGTGCCCGGCAAGGAAGACCTCACGCCGTTCGCCCTCGAGATCGGCGCCTTCTCGCTGCGCTACCTGTCCGACTGGTACGGGATCCCGTACCCGGGAGACAAGCTGGACCTCATCGCCATCCCGGACTTCGCGTTCGGCGCCATGGAGAACCTGGGCTGCGTCACCTTCCGTGAGACGGCGCTGCTGCTGGACGCCAACCGGTCCACGCAGGCGGAGCTCCAGCGGGTGGCCGACGTCGTCGCCCACGAGATCGCCCACATGTGGTTCGGCGACCTGGTGACGATGGGCTGGTGGAACGGCATCTGGCTGAACGAGGCGTTCGCCACGTTCATGGAGATGATGACCACCGACGCCTTCCGGCCCGAGTGGCACCGCTGGACGGACTTCGGCCTGGCTCGGTCGGCCGCCTTCGACACGGACTCCCTGTCGACGACGCGGCCCATCGAGTACGAGGTGGTCACCGCCGCCGACGCCGAGGGCATGTTCGACGTCCTCACCTACGAGAAGGGCGCGTCGGTCGTCCGCATGCTCCAGCAGTACCTGGGCGAGGATCGCTTCCAGGCCGGCATCCGGCTGTACCTCACCACGCACCAGTTCGCGAACACCGAGACCACCGACCTGTGGGACGCCATCGAGGAGGCCACGGGGGAGCCGGTCCGCCAGATCATGGACTCGTGGATCTTCCACGCCGGCCACCCGGTGGTGTCCATCACCGCCTCCGACGACCGCGCCACCCTCCACCTGCGCCAGGACCGCTTCTCCTTCGCCCCCGACGCGGCGGCCGGCATCACCCCGCCGCCCAACGGGCCCCGTTCGGTGCCCGTGGTCGTCCGGGTGGGCCACGGGGACGGCAGCTCGCTGCACCGCGTCCTGCTGGACGGGCCCGAGGCCACGCTGGCCCTCGACGGCCCGGCCGACTGGATCGAGGGCAACCACGACGGCAACGGCTTCTACCGGGTGGAGCTGGCCGACGCGGACCTGGCGGCCGTCGCCGCCCAGGCCCAGGCGGTGCTGTCGCCGCTGGAGCGCTACGGCCTGGTCGAAGACGAGTTCGCCCTGATCCTGGCCGGCCGCAGCTCCCTCCCCCGCCTGTTCGGCCTGCTGCGGAGCCTGGCCGGCGACGACGACCTGTCGGTCTGGCAGCGGGCCATCGGCGTCCTGGCCAGCCTCGGCCGGGTCGCTCCCGAGGACCAGGTGGAGGCGTACCGCGGCTGGCTCCGCGCCCTGCTCGCCCCGGCGCTGGTGCGCCTGGGCGACACCAAGGTGCCGGGCGAGTCCGAGCGCACCACCGCCCTCCGGGCCTCCCTGTTCGATGCGCTGGCCCGCTTCGGCGACGACCAGAGCCGCCGGGACCAGGCCGCCGCCCACTTCGCCGCCCTGGGCGAGGACCCCGACGCCGTCGACGCCGACCTGGCCGACGCGGTGGTCCGGGTGGTGGCGTCCACCGCGGATCAGGACACCTGGGACGAGCTGCGCCGCCGCTCGGCTGCGGCCCGCACCGCGCAGGACCGCCTCCGCCACCAGGGCGCCCTGGCCGACGCGCAGGACCCGGCACTGGTGCTGCGGTTCTGCGAGCTGTGCCTCACCGACGAGATCCGCTCGCAGGACGCGCTGTTTCTGCTGGCCCGGGCGCTGCGCAACCGCTACGCGGCCGCCGAGGTGTGGGGCTTCCTCACCGAACGGTGGGAGGAGATCTCCACCCGCTTCCCGTCCAGCACCGTGCCCCGCCTCATCGACGGCATCCGGGGCGTCAGCGACCGCGGCCTCGCCACCGAGATCACCGCGTTCCTGGCCGATCACCCCATCAAGCAGGGCACCAAGCCGGTCCAGCAGCACATCGAGCGCATGTGGGTCACGGTGGCCCTGGCGGACCGGGTGCGCGACGAACTGGCACCGGCGCTGGCGTGATCCACCGGCGGTCCCCAGCCGTCTGGGTGTTCGGGGTCGACGAGGACGCCGTCCAGCTCACCTGGCGCAACCTGGGATCGGCGCCGCTGGCGGTCCGGGTGCTGACCGGCGGCGTCGAGGCCGGGCTCGTCGTCGACGCGCCCGGTTCGAGCGGGGCCACCCTCCTCACCGGCCTTCCTGCGGGCCGCCTCCTGCAGATCGAGGCCCGGCACCCGGCCCTCGACCGGTCGGTGGTCCTCTCGACCCGGACGCTCGCACCGCTGCCCGGCGAGGCGCTGTGCCGGATCGCCACCGTGAGCGACCTGCACCTGGGCACCGAGGTGTTCGGCCACCTCGGAACCATCGCCGACCCGTTCGGTCACGTGGCCCCGCACCCCGTCCGGTGCGCGGCCGCCGCCCTCGACGAGGCGGTGGCCTGGGGTGCCGAGCGCATCCTCGCCAAGGGCGACCTCACCAACGGGGCGCGGCCCGACGAGTGGCGGGACTTCGCCCGGCTGGCGCACGGCACGCCGGTCCCCGTCGACGCGCTCCCCGGCAACCACGACCACGGCCCCCGCCACGTCGAGGGCCACCTGCTCCCGGCACAGGCGGCTGCCGCCTTCGACCTGGCCGTGGCCCAGCCGCTGCTGGTCCGCGACCTCCCCGGTGTGCGGGTGATCCTGGCCGACACCACCGTGGCCGGCCGCCACGGCGGCAGCCTGGCGCCGGTGCGAGCCGCCATCCTCGACGCTGCCGGCGAGGCCGACCGGGCCGGCGGCGTCCTGATCGCGCTCCACCACCAGCTCCAGCCCCACCCGTTCCCGGAGGGCTGGCCCCCGGGGGTGGGGCAGGCCGAGAGCGCGGCGTTCCTCGACGACCTCGGCCGGGCCCACCCCCATGCGCTGGTCACCAGCGGCCACACGCACCGCAACCGCCGGTGGGGCCGGGCCGGCGTGGTGGTCACCCAGGTCGGCTCCACCAAGGACTACCCGGGTGCCTGGGCTGGCTACGCGGTGCACGAGGGCGGGATCCGCCAGATCGTCCGGCGCATCCAGCACCCCGACGCCATCAGCTGGACCGACCACTCGCGGGTCGCCGCGTTCGGCCTGTGGGAGCACGCCGCACCGGGCCGCCTCGACGCCCGCTGCTTCAACGTGCCCTGGGGCCGGCCGACCTGATCGACCCCGGCACCGACCCCCGTGCCGGCGCCGGCACCGATCAGCTGGCGGGGCCGCCGACCTCGAACGCCAGGGTCCCACCGATGTCGGTGACCGTCACGGTGACCTCGCGCCGGCTGGTGGCGTCGCGGGCCACGCACGGGGACTCCGAGCCGGGCTTGCGGATCTCCACCGCCTTGCCCTCGCACGCCACCTGGAAGTTCCGCTCGAACGTGTCCTTCAGCGTGGCCTTCAGCTCGGTGACGATCCGGTCCTGGTCCACCACCGCCGCTTCGGGCACCACGCTCAGCGTGCCTTCGTCGTCGGTCTGGCGCACCGTGACGGGCAGGGTGCCGACCCCTTCGAGGGTGACCTCGCAGGAGAAGGTGCCGCCGGCCTTCGGCTCGAGGGATCCGGTGCAGCGCGTGCCGGTGACGTCGGGCTCCACCTGACGGGCCACGGCGTCCCCGACGGCCCGCTGGGTGCGCTGGCGGTCCAGGGCATCGGCCTTGTCGGTGCACGCCCCGAGCAGGACGGTGCCCGCGGCCAGGAGCAGCAGGGCGGCACGGCGGCGCACGGTCACACCAGCCAGGCCACGAGGCCGACCTGGGCCAGGTGGTAGGTCACCATCACGGCGAGCGGCCCGAACCGGCGCTGCTCCAGGAAGCGGTTCCAGGCCAGGGTGGCGTCCGAGGCGTAGAACAGCGAGGCGCCCACGATGGCCCACGCACCGGCCGTGCCGAACGCGCTCACGACCATCGCCGAGATCACCACGAGGTAGGCGATGACGGGTCCCACCATCTCCCGCTGCCCGCTGGCGGCGACCCCGGCCACCACCTTGCGGCCCACCAGCGCGACCGATGCCACGACCACCACCACCCCGACGGCGGTCCACCCCAGGGACCGGGGGGCCAGCTGGAGCCCGACGATGTAGGCGATGTGGCCGAGGAGGAACGAGCCCAGCCCGGCCACGAACCACTTCTCGTCGAGCATCAGGAAGATGTCGCCGGCCAGCGAGAGCACCAGCCCGATGACCATCCAGGTGCGGATGGTGGGGTCGACCGGGTCGAGGGTGACGGCCACCGCGATCAGCAGGGCGAGCGTGGCCGGCTTGGTGGCGTAGCGGATGTCCTTCCGCTCGGCCCACGTGGCCCACCAGTCGCCCATCGCGCAGACGAGGGTGGCCACGAGCAGGACCCAGGAGGTGGTGGTCACGGCGTGGGTCCCGGCGTCGGCATCGCCGCAGGCTAACCGTGCCCGGGCGGCGGCGGCCCGGTGAGCGCGCCGAGGGCCGACGCGGCGAGGGCCAGCGAGTCCGGGCACAGCTCGTGGGACGCGATCCAGGCCTCGACCTCGTCGATCGGGATGCGGTCGGCCTGGACCACCTCACCGTCCGGGAAGGTGAAGGGCCCGTCGTGGCGGGCCAGGTACACCTTCCCGAGGACGGACACGTCGATGTCGTCGTAGACGCCGCCGCCGAGCGCCTGGAGCCCAGCCTCCACGCCGGCCTCCTCGCGCAGCTCCCGCAGCGCGGCCTGGCCCCAGTCCTCGCCGACGCCGACCACCCCGCCGAAGGCGACGTCCCACCGCCCGGGCCACACGTCCTTCCAGAGGGCGCGCTGGTGCACCACCAGGCGCTCGTCGAGGTCGACGACCACGATGTAGGTGCAGCGGTGACGCAGACGCTGAGCACGCATCACCGACCGGGGAACGACCTCGAGGACCGTCCCGGACTCGTCGACCACCTCCACCGGCTCGTCGGCTGCGGCTGCCGCCGCGGCCGACGGGTCGACCGGGTCGACGGCATCGTCCGGGTCGACGGGGTCGACGGGGTCGCTCATCGGGCGGGCGGCGCCGGCGGCTCGGCCGCCGCGGCCAGGGCGTCGTCCCAGCGCAGGCCCTCGCTGATCTGGCGGCGGTAGCGGATGACCTTGGCCGGCATGTTCATGGTGAGGGCGCCGACCACCCGGCCCTCGCGGCCGTAGAGTGCGCAGAACCGGCGGTCGGCGATCGATCCGGCCACCACCTCGATCTGGTCGGTGGGCCGCACCCGCCCGGCCAGCTGGATCTTGCGGTCGTACTGGTCGCTCCAGAAGAACGGGACCGGGGTGAACGGCTCGCCAGGACCGTCGCCGGCCAGCAGGCGGCGGGCGGCGTGGGCACCCATGTCCAGGGCGTGCTCCCAGTGCTCGACCCGCATCACCTCGTCGAACAAGGTGTTGGGCCACCGGGCCACATCGCCGCAGGCCACGATGCCAGGGGCGGCCAGGGTGGTGGCGTCGCAGAGCACCCCGTCCTCGATGAGCAGGCCGCAGCTGTGCAGCCAGCCGGTGTTGGGGATGACCCCGATGCCCACCACCACGACGTCGGCCTCGACGACCTGCTCGTCGGTGAGGGTCACGTGCAGGGGACTGCCCGGCTCCGGTCCCTCGACCACGGCTTCGACCCCGGTCTCCACGCGCAGGTCGACGCCGTGATCCCGGTGGAGGTCGGCCACCACGCCACCCATCTCGGGCCCGAGCACCCGGGCGAGCGGGGCCGGGAGCGGCTCCACCATCGTGACCTCGACGCCGGCCTCGCGACACGAGGCCGCCACCACAGCCCCGATGAAGCCGGCCCCGACCACGAGGACCCGGCCGACGCCCGCCTCGAGACGGCGGCGGACGGCGAGGGCGTCGTCGATGGTGCGCAGCGCGTGCACGCGGTCGAGGTGCTCCGTGCCGGGGAGGTGGCGCGGCGCAGCGCCGCTGGCGATGACCAGCCCGTCGTAGGGCAGCTGGCGACCGTCGGCGAGGGCCACCGTGCGCGCCGCCTGGTCCAGCCCGGTGGCGGCGACGCCGACCTCCCAGGTCAGGTCGAGGGCCTCGTTCCGGGCCGCGGGCAGCGCGACGCGCTCGGCGTCCCACTCGCCCCGCAGGACCTGCTTCGACAGCGGCGGACGGTCGTAGGGCAGGTGCGGCTCGTCGCCCACCACGGTGATGGAGCCCTCGAACCCCTCGGCCCGGAGGGTCTCGGCGGCGCGCAGCCCCGCGAGGGAGGCGCCGACGATGACGATGCGCTGGAGGGAGGACATGGCGGGGGGTCTCCGACGATGGTCACCGCGGCGACCGGGGTGCGGGCGAGGTCAGCCCTCGATGGTGATGGCCTGCTTGGGGCAGCGCGACGCCGCCTCCTCCACCTTGGAGCGGAGGGACTCGTCGGGCTCCTCCTGCAGCACGTAGAGGAAGTCGTCGTCGCGCACCTCGAAGACCTCGGGCGCGATGCCCATGCAGACCGCGTTGCTCTCGCACAGGTCGAAATCGACAACCACTCGCATGACGCCTCCCCTGAAGGTGGAACGTGTTCTCGTTCTGCAACGTAGCCGCTGGTCGAGCGGCGAGGGACCGCCGGACGCGCCGACGGCGGCCCGAAGGCCGCCGTCGTGTCCGGGTGGAGGTGAGGGGAATTGAACCCCTGGCCTCCTCGATGCGACCGAGGCGCTCTACCAACTGAGCTACACCCCCGAAACGGGAAACGAACCCTAGCGCGGCGGCCGGAGGCCCCTGCCAGTCCGATCCGGGGCGGCCCGGGCGCCGAGCGGCGCCGGGCTCAGCAGGTCTTGATGAAGAACTGGACGGTGAACACCCGGGAGCCGTTGGTGGCGTAACCGACGCCGACGCCGTTCCACTTGGTGCTCAAGATGTTGGCCCGGTGGCCCGAGGAGTTCATGTAGGCGTCCTCGATGGCGGCGACGCTGGGTCCGTAGCCGACGTTCTCGCCCAGCGAGCACCACTTGACCTTGATGCCCGACGAGAGCGTCGAGTGGTACAGCGTGTTCTCCTTGGCCAGCTTCTCCGCCCAGGCCTGCGCCTTGTTCTGGGCGTCGGCCTGGACCGCGAGGGTCCGGAGCTTGTTGGCCGACCGGTCGGCGTTCAGTTCCGTCAGGACCTGGTTCTGGGTGGCGCGGAGGCAGCCGGTCAGCAGGGCCAGCGCACACAGGACGGTGGCGACGGCGATGCGACGGTGCTTGGACGAGGAGAGGGGGGACGCGGGTGCCATGTCTCCTTCCTCGGCCCGTCCGGCGCCGTGCTTGAGCACGGAATCCCGCCCTCAGTGGCCAGATTCCCACTATCAGTGGTCTGGCCTGCGGCTTCGCTGATGAGGCCGTCAAGAAATGAGGCGAACGACCCACTTGCCCCGAAGCAACCGTTGAACACGCAACGTGATATCGGTCGCACGCGATGTGGCGGGATGATCGCT
>CALANQ010000422.1 GCA_937926025.1 uncultured Acidimicrobiales bacterium | reverse complement strand
CCCAGCCGCCACCGTTGGTGGTCATGTCGCAGTAGAACTGCTGCGGGCGCTCGAGGGCGGCCGTGTTGAGCCAGTAGATGCCGTCGGGGCTGGCCGACACCTGCTGCTTGATCCCCCAGCAGGAGGCGCCGGCGGTGGCGGCGGTGGTGCCGTCGCCCGGCACGGCGGTGGCGGCGGTTGCCGACCCTCCCGTGATCAGGTTGAGCACGGGCACGGCCACCAGCAGGGCGGCGGCCGCTGCTCCGATCCGTGCTCGCTTGCTGAACTGGCGGTTGCCCATGGCGGCCCTGACCCTCCCCCGTCTGGCCCGGGCACCCAGCGTGCCTGAGCCAGACCGAATATCACGCTTCGTGAGAGGCTAGGGGAATTCACTCAGCGTGACAAGTCGCGAGCGACCATCACGCTCTGTGGCGGATGCGCAGCGTGGTCAGGGCTGGCCGGTGAGCCGGAGGTCGAACGAGAGGTCGCCGGTGTAGCGATCGTTCCCGTGGATCTCCACGGCGATGGTGTTGGCCCCCGGGCGGAAGACCGACGCCGGGATGGTGAAGGTCACCGGGGTCTTCTCCTGGGTGCGGTCCGTGATGGCCACGGGCGCCTTGGTCGAGTTGGTCACGACCCCGGCCGGCATGTTGTCCCGGCCGACCTCGACGCCGTTCACGTAGACGACGGCCCCGTCGTCGCGGATCAGGTCGGCGAGTACCGCGGTGAACGCCGTCGGGTCCTTGATGTCGACGGTGGTCCGGAAGTACGCGGTGAGCGGCCGGGGTGCCGGCGCCGTGGAGATGACGGTCTTCTCGTCGTTGTCGCCGAAGCCGAGCTCGCCCGGCCCCGAGGCCCACGAGCTGTCGTCGAAACCGGGCTGGGCCCAGTCGGCCGCCGGCCCGGACTCCGTGAACAGCCACCGCCAGGTGGCGCCGAAGGGCAGGACCCCCGGATCGGCCTTCGCGTTGGTGGCCACGGGCGCCGAAGCGGTGGCGTTGCCGTTGGTGTCGAACGCGGTGACCACGTAGCGGTGCCCGGTGGTGGTGTCGACGGCGTCGATGAAGCTCGACGTCGTCGGACCGGTGACGGCGAGCGGCGCATCGTCGCGGGTGATGAGGTAGCCGGCCAGCGCGGACTCGTCGGAGCCGCCCGTCCAGCTGACCGTGATGCGCCCGGCGCCGACGGACGCTGCGGCGACGGGTGCCGTCGGGGCGACGGTGTCGCCGCCGGCGCCGTAGGTGGTGGCCTCCAGGTCGAAGAACCCGCGCCCGGCACCGGCCGTCATGGCGTGCAGCTCGACGGCGATGGTGTTGGTGCCGGCGGTCAGCAGCGAGGAGGGCACCGACACCGTGTTGACAGCCGTCTCGGCGGCGCCCGAGATGTACCCGGCTGCGGGCGTGGTGGAGGTGACTGGGCCCGGGAGCATGTTGACCCGGCCCGCCTCCACGCCGTTGACGTAGACCACGGCGCCCGTGGCCACCTTCAGCTTCAGGTCCAGCAGGCGGACGGCCTTGGGGTCCGCCACCGGGAAGGTGGAGCGGAAGTAGGCCGTCTGCGGCTTGGTGGTGAAGGTGGTGGTCAGGTCGGTGGTGCCCCAGCCGAGCTTGCCCTTGCCGACGGGCCAGCTGGCCGCGTCGAAGGCCGGGGCCCGCCACGCCGTGCCCTGGTCGGTGCCGCTGGCGTCGTAGCGCCACTCGCTGCCGAACGCGATCGCGGTGGCGATCTTCGGGGAGGGCCCGTTCACGCTGATCGGTGCGGGAGCGGCCGACGCGTTGCCGCGGGCGTCGACGGCGCGCACCGTGTAGCGCTGGGTGCCGGTCACCTCGGGATCCGTGTAGGAGGTGCCCCAGACCGTGGCGATGACCCGGTCGTTGCGGTACACGTCGTAGGACACGGTGCCGCTGGCATCGGTGGACCCGCCCCACGTGAGGGTGACGCCCGAACCCGACGGGGCCGCCTTCACGTTGGTGGGGGTGGTGGGCGGCGTGGTGTCCGACGGGCAGAACCGGGCGAAGCCGCCCAGCCAGTCGGTGGCGGCATCGCCGCTGTAGGCGCCGCGGTTGAGGTCGCCGCCCACCCAGAGGCAGCCGCGGGAGTCGCGGTCGATGGCCCAGACGCCTTCGCCGCTGGCGCCCTTCAGGCTCCCCGGGTACCAGTCGGTGTCGTACTGGTAGGTGGTGGCGTCGAGCGCGCCCACCAGGTTGATGGCGCTGATCGACGAGAAGCCGTCCGGCGACGACCAGTTGTTGGTGCCCTGGTAGAGCCAGTCGCCGCAGTGGCAGGCCAGGTACACCTTGCCGTCGAACTGCTCGAGGGCCTGGGTGTCGCCGCCCTGCTTCGTGATGGTCGACTGGAGGAGGGTGGTCCGGTTCCAGTCCCAGAGCTGGTTGTCGTGCTCCGAGCCGCCGACGGCGATGCGGCCGTCGCCCAGGTCCAGGACGGCCTGCTGGTACTTGGCGTTGGACCCGCCCGACGGCTGCCAGGCCCCGATGCCGGCGACGGGGGTGCCGGTGGCGGCGTCGGTGATGCCGAAGTAGCCGTGGTTGGTGTCGCCGTTGATGTTGGCGAAGTAGCCGGCCATCAGGACCCGGGTGCGGTCCTTGGTGACCCGCAGCGCCACCGTCGACGCCGACGGCCGCGGCCGCCACGCCCCCGGGTTGCCGTTGACGGAGCTGAGGCTGATGGCGTTGGTCACCGAGATGGTGTTCCAGGTGCCGGCCGTGACCCGGTTGAAGCTGCCGGCGGCGTAGATGGTGGTGCCGTCGATGGCCAGGCCGCGCACCAGCGGGCGGGCGCCCGTGGACCGGGTGATGTCGGCCTTCCAGGAGGTGATGACCTCGCCGGTGGCCGGGTCCAGGGCGGCCAGCCCGGACGTGCCGGCCACGCCGTTCACGTTGGTGAAGTCACCGGCGATGATCAGCTTGCCGTCCGGTGTGACCACCATGTTCCACACCCGGCCGTCGACCTTGGGCCGGAACGTGTCGACGAAGTTCCCGTCCAGGTCGAACGCCGCCAGGTACGGCTGGGCCACCGGGGAGGCCGAGGGGCCGTTCTGCACGCCGGTGAAGCGGCCGCCGACGAAGGTGCGGTCGCCGCTGACCTTCATCGACAGCACGTTGGTCTTGTACGGCTCGATGGTGGTCTCGTTGGTGTGGTCGATGCCGACCACGCCCCAGGGCGCCGCCTCGGACTTGCTCTTCAGGACGGGCCGCAGCGGGGCGGCCGGGAGCCCGGTGCTGGGCAGCGGGGTGAACCCGGCGGCGTCGTTGGCGACCCGGGGCCGGATCCAGACCCGGGTGAACGGCAGGGGGCTGCCCTCGCTGCCGTAGGTCCACAGGTAGTTGCTGGCGCTGTTCGAGCCGCCCTTCACGCCGCTGCCGAACGAGAAGCCCTGGACCTTGTTGTGGCTCGACCACGGGGTGGTGAACAGCTGCCGGACGCCGGTGATGCCGGAGAGGCCGTTGGCCGTCTGGCCGTAGGCGGTGGCCGAGGTGTTGGCGGTGTTGGAACCGCTGTAGGTGGTGCCGTCGACGACCACCTTGTTGAGCAGCTGGCCGGCAGCGAAGCTCCACGTCCACGCCGTGTACTTCGGGTAGAGGCGGTAGTCCTGGCGGGTGGCGCCGCTGGTGTCGGCCGCCCGCTCCAGCCGGATGCCGTCGGTGAGGGCGTTGACGTTGGTGCCGTTCAGCAGGGCGGTGATGGTCGTCGTGTCCAGCGCGGCCGGGGCGAAGGCGCCGGTGCCGTCGGTGGTGGTGCGCACGGTGGCGGCGCTGCCCTGGCCGAGCGGGTTGAACGACCAGCCGTTGCGGCCGCGGCCCACCAGCACCCAGCCGCCGCCGTCGGTGGTCATGTCGCAGGCGAACTGGGTGGGCCGCTGGAGGATGGCGGTGTTCAGCCAGTAGGTGCCGCTGGCGCTGGCCGGGTACTGCTGCTTGATGCCCCAGCACGAGGCGCCGGCGGTGGCCGACGTCGTGCCGTCGCCGGGGAGGGCGTCGGCCGCCGATGCCGAGTTCGGGCGCACGGCGTTCACGACCGGGATGGCGATCAGGGCGGCGGCGACGACGGCCGCGATCGTGACCCGCTTGCTGGGGCGACGCTTCATGTGGTGGCTTCCCTCCGTTGCGGGGTTCAGCCACCCCACGGCATCGGTCGGCCGAGGAGTGCCTCGACCGCCCGGATGTCTTCGTCCAGAGAGGCACGGAGCTGGGCCCGGACCTCAGGATCCATATCGGCACTCGGCTCGCTGTTGAAAGGCTCCGGGTTGCCGAGATCGCGGCGGGGGATGCCGACGTGGTAGGTGATCTGGTCGCAGAACGCCTGCGGATCGGCGTAGAAGTCCTCGGCCGCGGTGACCAGCACCTGCTCCCGGGGGAAGGCCGCGAACCAGCGCTCGAGCATGGGGGCGTAGCGGCTCTGGGCCACGTAGGTCTGGTGGCGGTGGGCGCCGGAGATGACCGAAGGGTCGGCCAGCATCCGCTCCTCCTCGCCGCCCGTGCGCTCGTCCTCGGCCGCCAGGGCCTCGGCGAACGACAGCGGCTCGGTGTGGTTGCGGCGCTCCTTGTAGTGCGAGAACGCCCGCTCCACCGGGTCGCGCAGGAGGGCGACGATGAGCGCGTCGGGTGCCACCTGCCGGGCCCGGGCCGGCGCGTGGGGGTGGAACAGGTAGTACGGGCTGGCCTCGAAGGCGATGGGGTCGTAGCCGAGCCGCTCGGCCGCCTTCGCCCGCACCCGGTCGGTGGGGAAGTGCGACCGGTACCAGCGCTCGCCCCGGCCCCACCCCTCGTCGAAGAAGTAGGTGCCCTTGATGTTCTCCGCCTTCGGGAACGTGGGCAGCACGCCCGGGTGGTCGGCCAGGTACTTCCACAGCGAGGTGGTGCCGCCCCGCTTGGCGCCGACGACGATGAGCTCCGGTACCCGGCGCTGCGACGCGGTGGCCACCCCGTACTGGCGGAGCACGGCCTTGCCGGCGTCGGTGACGGCGGTCCCGGCGGCGCTGCGGCGCACCTTGGTCAGCACCGAAGCACCCGTGGTGTCGATCGTGCGTCCGCCGGCAGCGCGGCCTCCGGTCGACGGGGTCGACAGGTCGGTGGACGGAACGGTCATGCGGGATCCTCTCGGTGCGACAGCCCGGCGGCGATGCCGAACAGGACGACCTGGGGGAGCAGGCCGTAGAACGGCACCTGGACCAGGCCGATGACCAGCGCCAGGTGCGTCCACCACCCATCGGCCGTTCTCACCCGTCCTGAACGGAACACCTCGCCGCCGAGCCAGATGAGGAAGAGGGCCATCCCCACGAAGCCGTGGACGAACATCAGGTACCAGAGCATCCCGTGGGTGCCGATGGGGGGCATGTCGGGACGGGCATCCGGCGGCCGGACCGGGGCGCCGTTGCCGATGAACGGCGAGTCCACCGCACCGGCGAAGGCCTCGCCGTAGAGGGTGGAGCGAGAGTCGTTGGACTTCTCGGACTTGTCGAGCTTGTCGCCCACCAGCTGGCCGGCGGGGGTGGCCAGCAGGAGCAGGACCACCGCCACCATGGCGGCGCACAGCACACCGAAGGCGGCGAACTGGCCCCGCAGGGCCTTGCGGGCGGCGAAGTAGACCATGCCGACGATGAGGCTGATCCAGAGGCCGCGGTTGACCGACCCGATGATCGGATAGACGCCGGCCAGGCCGAGCAGGTAGCCGGTGCGGCGGCGCCGGCGGTCCGGCTGCACGATCCACGACCGCAGGAAGAACGGCGTGAGGATGCCGACCGCGGCACCCCACCCGTTGGTGGCGTTGAACGGGGCGGCCGGCCGGGGCAGCGGGTAGCCGAGGAAGCCCTGGGTCTCCGCGAAGCGCCACCGGGCCAGCTCGTCGACGAACCCGACGTTGCCGATCGGGCCGAGCAGGATCTGGAACGGCGACTTCTGCACGAAGTCCGGGAACAGCACGCCGAGGTACCCGAACACCACGAGGCAGATCCACAGCGCGGCGAGCCAGTCGTAGATCTGCATCGACCGGACGCGTTCCTCGGACACGTTCACCAGCCACACCAGGGAGGTGAGGGCCCCGGCGAACAGCAGCCACCGGTAGGCGAACAGCAGGTACCCGCTGCCGCTGCTGATCATGGTCATCGACAGCAGGATCCAGCCCAGGAAGACCAGGAGCGGGATGCTCGACTTCGGGAACCGGACGTTGCGGTCGCTCAGGATCCGCGCCCCCAGCACCACGGCGGGGAGGCACCACACGAAGCCCTGGATGCCGAGCAGGTAGGCGAACGGCATGCCGGCCGTCATGGCCCACAGCGGCCAGGTGGCCTTGGTGGGCTTCAGGTTGCGGAGCCCGCGGGGCCGCACCTCCGGGGCGGCGACGACCGCCTCCCCCGTGACGGTCACGTCCAGACGACCTCGGTGACGCGCACGTCTGCGGCCGCCAACGACTGGGCGGCGGCCT
The DNA here is from genome assembly GCA_937926025.1 of uncultured Acidimicrobiales bacterium. GTDB lineage: Bacteria > Actinomycetota > Acidimicrobiia > Acidimicrobiales > Iamiaceae > Aquihabitans. The sequence continues at coordinate 5,566 of CALANQ010000422.1, read as the reverse complement.
CGGCCTGGCCGCGCTCGTCGGCGCCGATGACCAGGGCGGTGCGGCCGACCCACTGGCCGAGGGCGCTGCCCGCGGCGGTGCGGCTGGGTGACGGGGCGACGAAGACCACGGCCTCGAAGCGCTCCCGCCCGGCGCGGGTGACGAGGGAGTCGACCACGGCACGGCGGAGCAGCCCGGCGGCCTCCGGCGAGCCCTTGGGGCGCAGCCAGGTGACGAGCGGGCCGTTGCTGAGGGCGGCCTCGCCGGCCTGGGCGGGAAGCCCGGCGGGGCCGGCGACGCTGGCGCCCGAGGTGACCAGGTCGGCGAACGAGGCCACCGTGTGGACGTGGCGGAGCTGGCGCTCCGAGGTGCCGGCCAGCACGAACAGGGCGGGGATGCCGGCGAACGCCAGGCTCGACGCCAGCTCCTCCGCCAGCGCCACCGGCGGTTCCATGCCGGCACCGATGATGAGCACCGACGACGCGTTGCCCGGCGTGCCGCCGGCCACCAGGTCGACGGCGAGGCGGTCGATCGCGGTGTCGATCTCGGCCGGGGTGGCGTTGCCGCCGTCGGCGCCCGGCATGACCCGGATGCTGGCCGCGGGCAGCAGCGCCTCGATCCGGCGGCGCCCGCCGCCCAGGCCGTCGCGGCGGTCGAGCAGCCAGGCCGCGCCCAGCCCGGCCAGGACGAACAGGCCGAACACGCCGACGGCCTTGCCCAGCGCCATCTTCGACGTGACCGGATCGGCGACGCTGGCCTTGCGGGTGATGGTGCCCACGGCGTCGGGGTCGAACTGGCGGATCTTGGTCTGCTGGGCCTGGAGCTGGGCGAGGGCGCTGTTGGCGGCCTGGAGGCGCGCCTGGGCCTGGGTGCGCTCGGGGCTTCCCTGCGGTGCGGCGTTCACGGCGCCCGTGGCCTCCTCCACCGCCTGGCTGGCGCTGGTGATGTCGGCCTGGAGGTTGGTGAGGGCCTTGTCGGCCGTGGCCTTGGCGCTGGCCTTGCGGGCGTTCAGGTAGCCCTCGGCGGCGGCGTTGGCGCCGGCCTGGGTCTCCTTGGCGGTGTCGCCGTCGAACGTGATGGCCATCACGTCGGAGTTGCCCTCGGGGTCGATGACCACGGTGATGTGGCTGAGGATGGCCCGGTTCTCGCCCTGGAGGCCGACCTTCTGGCGGATGGCATCGGCCACCGCGTCGGACTTCACGAGGTCGCGCTCGGTGGCCATGTCGACCTCGGTGCCCTTGCTGTCGCCGAAGGCGTCGTCGAACGGCAGGACCTGGACCCGGGCGGTGGCGCTGTAGGTGGTGGGAGCGGCCGCGTACACCAGGTAGCCGGCGATGAGGCCGACCACGGTGAACCCGACGACCACCGGCCAACGGCGCTCGATCATGGCGACCACATCGCCGATCCGGAATCCGGTTTCCAGTTCGCTCATTCCATCCTCGGGACGTCGGTTGGGTGCACGTGCAGCAGACGTGCAGTTCAGGATCGGCGGCGGATGCCGTTCCACAAGGCATCCAGGTGGAGGTCGGCGCGCACGACCGTGAGCCCGATCACGTACGCGAGGACCCCGACACTACTGGTGACCAGCAGTCCGGAAGCGCCGTCGCCCAGCCAGACGCGGGCGCCGACGCCCACCAGGCCGATGGTCGCGGCGGCCACCGCGACGGCCAGGAACGCCGGTCGGCCGAGGGTGGCGACCCCCAGGGAGCGGGCCGCCTGCCAGCCGGGCAGCAGGGCGGCCACCAGGATCGTGGCCCCCCAGGTGACGCCTGCCGCGGTGATGCCGTGGCTGGGGACGAAGGCCAGGTTGCCGCCGACGTTGATGGCCACCAGGACCAGGGTGTTGAACATGGCCTGCCGGCTCCGCCCGGCCATGAGGATGACCGAGGCGACGGGACCGGCCGGGGCGGTGATGAGCATGGCGATGGAGATGGCGACGAGCGCCCCCTTGGCCTCCACCACCTCGGGGCCGAACACCCGCAGCAGCGGCGACGGGAACAGGGCGGTGATCAGGTAGATCGGCCACATCACCGCGGACTGCCAGCCGGCCACCACCTTGATCAGCTGCGACGCCTCGTGCTTCTCGCCCTTCGCCAGCAGGCCGCTGATGCGCGGCCCCGTGACCTGCATCAGGGCGTTGGCGGCGTAGACGCCGGGGAGGATGTACCGGGTGCCCGATGCGTAGATGCCGGCGGCGGTGGTCGAGGCGAGGATGCCGACCAGCACGGTGTCGATCCAGTTGACCGCCACCTCGGCGGACTGGCCGACCGCCCGGGGTGCGGTGAACGCCCAGAAGTCCCGGGCGATCTCCCGCGACGGCGCCACCGGGGTCCGGCCCTGGTTGGCCGCGGCCCGCTTCACCCGCTTGGCCATCGAGCGGCCGGAGAACCACAGGGCGACCACCGTGGTGGCGGCCCAGCAGGCACCGACGCCCACCGGCCCCATGCCCATCCCCACGGCGATGGCCACCACCATCGGCAGCGCGGTGGCCCGCCCCACCCGCTCGATGACGGTCTGGGGGATCATCGTGTTGAAGCCCCGGGTGCCCGAGACCAGCACCGAGTGGAGCGTGGCGAACGGCAGGAAGAGGGCCATGGCCCGCAGCACGTCGGCCACCAGCTGGGTCTGGCCGTCGTCCGCCAGCAGGCGGGCGAACGGCTCGGCCAGCAACCACAGGGCGGCGGCGCCGATGAGCGACGACACCACCACCGGCACGACGGCCACGATCACCGTCGCCCGGAGCAGGTCCTCTCGGTGCATCGCCCGGTCGCGGCTGAGCATGCGGACCAGGCCGGTGCCGCAGCCCAGCTCGGCCACCGTCTCGATGATGTTGAAGATGGCGATGGCCACCAGGACGATGCCGGCCTCGGCGGTGCCGAGCACCCGGTTGAGGACGACCAGCAGGATGAAGTTGGCGGCGCCGTAGACGATGGAGCCGGCCATGTTGAGCGCCCCGCCCCGGGCCACGGCGCCGACGCTCTCGGGTCGGGTCGCCTCCGGCGCGGCGGTGCCGTCGCTCGTCTGGTCGGTCACGTCGCGCCGATCGCGTCGGCCGCCGCTCCGAGCAGCTCGGGCTGGTCAGCCGGAGGTCGGCCCAGCAGGCGCTCGAGCTCGGCGCTGCGGGTGACGAGCATGGCGACGTGGGCATCGGCCAGCCACCGGTCTGCGGTGCGGGCGACGGCCAGCGACTCGGCGATGGAGCGGCCCTCCACCACGTGGGCCTGCTGGTAGGCGCCGTGGACCTCGTCGAGGCCGACCGGTGCCCCCGGCTCCGAGTACTCCCAGTCCCAGGCGACCAGGCCGAGGTGGCAGCGGGCCAGGTTCCACGGCACCCAGTCGCCGTGCCACCGGGCCCACGCGTGCTCGCCGCCGTGGCGGGCCTCGATCCGGTCGAGGAGGGCGTCGACCTGCGCCTGGTCGGCGCACGCGCTGCGCCGCTCGGTCCACCAGCCGGCGTCGGCGAGGACGGAGCGCTGCTCGGGGCCGTCGAGCTCCCGCACCGGCCACGCCGACGGGACGGTCCCCGGCGGAAGGCGGCGCGAGTCGGTGGGGAGCGGGGCGACGACGGCCAGCCGCAGCCCGTTCCAGGTGGTGTCGGCGATGAGGTCCGGCACGACCAGCCGGGGGTCCGGATGGTCGCGCCAGGCGGCGAGGGTGGCGGCCTCGGTGGCCACGAGCCGATCGCCCACGGGGCCGAGCCCGATCTTGACGAACGCCGCGGGCGTGCCGTCGGGCCGGAACACCTGGAGCGTGGGCTTCCACACCTCGTCGATGCGGCTCAGCCCGATGCCGACCGCCAGGCCGGGCTCCTCGTCGGTGTCCTCCAGCAGATCATCGAGCAGGGCGAGGAGCGAGTCGGGCCCGGTGTCGGCGGTGAGCACGTCGCGCACCACCAGCCGGTCCAGCCCGTAGCGGAGGGCGAGGCCCACCGCGCCGCGGCTGACCCGGGTCCGCGCCGTGCGCAGGCCCAGGTAGGCCAGGCAGGCCTCCGGGGAGGCGTCCGGGAAGTCGAGCGGCACCAGGAACCGCGGACCGGAGCGCCCGGCGACCACACCGAGGTGGGTGCGGTCGGGGCCGTCGTCCGGTCGGGCGGGACGCAGGTCGAGCAGGTCGGTCAGCGCGTCGAGCGACGACGCCGACCGCTCGAAGGCCGTCACAGGCCCTTCCCGCGCTTGTTCAGCGCCGCGGTCAGCCAGTCCGCCGAGACGCCGGCGGCGATGAGCGCAGCCAGGTAGGCGCGCGGCTCCCGCCACGACCAGCCGAGGGGAGTGCGCACGTGGTCCAGCGCCTCCCGGCGACGGCCCTGGGCGGCGATGGCCACCGCGATCTGGCCCTCGACCCGGGCCCGGCCCTCCGGTTCGCCGGCGAACTCCGGGTTGCGGTCCAGCACCTTGCTCAGGGCGGCCTCCCACGACGGCCACTGGTCCCGGAAGTGCGAGCGCACGTCCCACCCGACCCGCAGCAGCGGCTCCGGGTGCACGGCGATGGGCTGGTGGCGGGCGGCCCGCAGCATCCAGTCGTAGTCCTCGGCGTAGCCGCCGGGGATGTGCTCGTCCATCGGACCGATGGCCCCCCAGAACGCGTCCTTCCGCACGACGGCGGTGCACATGCACGCCTCGGGCCGCCGGGCGCGGAGCAGGTCGGTGAACCGGAGGACGGTGCCGTCCTCGCCCTTGGGGACCAGCTGGTCGTCGATGGCGACCGCCATGTTGGTGATGGAGGTGTCCGAGCCGGTGGCTTCGAGGAGGGCCAGCTGGTGGCGGGCCTTCGACGGGAGCCACAGGTCGTCGTCGTCGCAGAACCCGACGTAGGGGGCGCGGGCGGCGGCGGCGCCGCAGTTGCGGCTGCCCGGCAGCCCGTTGCCCCGGTCGTTGAACAGAATGCGGACGGGGCGGTGCGGATCGTCGACCGCCAGCCCCCACTCGGGCTCGTTCTTGTCCCACGCCACGATGGTCTCGATCGGCCCCGGGTGGTCCTGGGCGACGATCGCGGCGATGGCCTCGCGGACCTGCACCGGACGCGCGTAGGTGGAGATCACCACGCTGAGGTCGAACTCGCTCACTGGGGCCTTTCGTGGGTGCAGCGCGTGGCAGAGCCCCTCCCGGCTCGGATCAGACGCTACCGATTCCGACCCGGAAGATCGGTCACCGGCGGGCGTTGATGAGACCCGCGGTGTTGCCCCAGCCGATGGGGGCGACCAGCAGGCCGTCGTCCACCAGCGCCTTCGGGACGTTGAACCCGTACCGCTGCTGCTCGGTCAGGGAGCCGGGTGACCGGTCGAACGCCAGGCAGCCGACGAGCGACAGCTCCTCGGCGGGTTCGACGTAGAAGCCGTCGGCGGAGCCGGGGGTGCCGCCCACGTCGGCCATGCCGGCGGTGTCGGCGACGCAGGCGCTGAACGTGCTGCGGGGGCCCGAGATGTACCAGCCGTGCTTGGCGACGTCCTGCGCCTCGCAGCCCACGAAGGCGTTGCGGCCCGTGGCCACGTGCCAGCCGTACCCGTGGCAGTACCAGGCCTTGCAGGCGTGGAAGTGGCAGTTGCCGGCGCCGATGCCGTCGGAGCCCTCGATGGCCTCGCCCACGTAGA
>CALANQ010000421.1 GCA_937926025.1 uncultured Acidimicrobiales bacterium | reverse complement strand
GCTGCCCGAGGCCATGGCCTCGGCCATCGACTCCACCAACAACCAGATCTTCGAGGACGGGCTGCGCACCGCCCGCGACGAGATGCTCGAGGGTGACGGCGTCGCCGGGCCGCTGGCCCGCACCGAGCTGTTCCCGCCGGCCGCCGTGCAGATGATCCGGGTCGGCGAGGAGACCGGCACCCTGGACACGCAGATCGAGTCGGCCGCCACCTATTACGCCCGGGAGCTGGAGTACAAGCTCAAGCGGCTCACGGATCTGTTCGAACCGGCCGTCATCTTGTTCATGGGCGTCATCGTCGGGTTCGTGGCCGTGGCCCTCATCTCCGCCATGTACGGCGTGTTCAACAGCGGCGACCTCAGCACCGACACGGGTGATCTGGGCGGATGATCGTCCGGCACGTCCCGGGGCCACGCGCATCGGGCGCGCCCGCCGGTTCGGCGCGGCCGGGCCGCGCGCGAGGCGAGGGCGGCGAGACGCTCATGGAGCTCCTGTCCACCATCGTGCTCATGGGCATCGGCATCCTCGGGATCCTCGGCGCCCTCTTCACCCTGGTGAAGATCTCCGATCAGGTGCAGCCGTCGTCGCGCGCCAACCTGGGCGCCCACGGCGCGGCGGAGTGGCTGAAGAACCCCATCGGGGACTTCCGCTACATCCCGTGCGCCGGGCCCACCAGCTACCCGACGTTCACCGACCTGCCCGACGGCTACACGGCGAAGATCGTCGGCATCCGGTACTGGACGGGCGGCACCAGCGCCAGCCAGACGCTGGTGTTCGGCACGGCGTGCGGCGCCGCCGCCGATGACAAGGGCCTCCAGGAGCTCACCATCGAGGTGAAGTCCAAGCCGGGCCCCCGGCAGACCACGGAAACCGTCGTGGTGACCAAGCGCGACTCCCGCTGCTTGGTGGTCTACGACAACGCGGACGGGAAGCCATGTTGAGCATGTCGAAGCGTCACCAGCAAGAGGGCATGACCCTCATCGAGATGATCGTCGCCCTGACGGTCCTCGCCATCATCATCGTCCCGCTCACCGCGGCCTTCGTGGCCGCGCTGCGCAGCACCGATGACATCGACCAGCGGCTCACCGCGTCGCGCAGCCGTCAGCTGCTGGCCGCCAAGCTCACCCCGGACGTCCAGTCCGTCGACGGCACCGGCGTCAGCTACGACGAAGCCACCGCCTGCACCATCGACGGTGCGCCCGCCGACGACACGCTCCTCATGACGCTCAACAACGCGTCGTCCTCGGAGACCGGCACCGAAGCGAAGCGGACCAGCTACTGGATCACCGGGAGCGGCCGCGGCATCTCGCTGATCCGCCGCCACTGCGAGGGCGAGGGCACCGTCGACCAGACCAAGGTGCTCGATCGCGTCGGTCTCAAGGGACAGGTGGGCACCGATGCCATCCAGGGGGCCACCGGCCCGGGCACGGCCGCCTGCGACGACCTGACCTGCACCATCAACGTCGACGGGAAGTACACGTACTCCCTCCAGATCGAACGGCGGGTGCTCGGCGCCGCCATCAACCTGGGCTACTCGGGCAAGCCGCGCGACCTCACCTGCACGCCGGCCAGCCAGCGGATGGCGCTGACCTGGCTGCCGCCGATCGGGGATCCGGACCAGCCCTCGGCCGACCTCTGGCGCATCCACGTCTACGACGGATCCGGGAACCCGGTGCTGGTGTCGGGGGACCCGTGGGTCATCACCATCGACGGCGCCCTGCGGGCCTACACGGTGACCGGCCTCACCAACGACACCCCGTACTCGTTCCGCATCGTCGGCGTCTTCCAGGGCGGCGCCGAGGGCGAGATCGAGGGAACCCTGTCGGACCCCTGCTCGGGCACCCCGGTGGTCCTCGTCCCCGGCGCGCCGGAGCTGGTCAACGCGGCGCTGGGCGACCAGCTGGTCGACCTCGAGTGGGCACCGCCCAACGACGACGGCGGCGCGGTCATCACCTCCTACGAGGTCCAGTACCGGACCAGCAGCGGCAGCTACCCCGGCAGCGGGTCGTCGGTGGACGGCACCTCGACCCGGATCAGCGGGCTCACCAACGGCACCACGTACGTGTTCCGGGTGCGGGGGTTCAACGAGAAGGGCGCGAGCCCCTGGTCGAACGAGCTCAGCCAGACCCCGCGCAGCGCTCCGTGCGCGCCCCAGAACGTCCGGATGGTCGGCGCCGACGGCCCGAACGCCGACGGCAAGAGCGTGCGCGTCACCTGGGACCCGCCGTCGTGCAACGGCGGAAGCGCCATCACGACCTACCGCCTCGACTTCTACCGCTTCGGCGACTACGGCTCCCCTGCCACCTACTCGGTGGAGTCCCCGGCCATCGACGGCACCACCAAGGTGGTCACCGACGACCAGCTCATCAACGGTCTTCCGGTCGGCGTGCGGATGGTCGCCAACAACACGCTGCCCAGCGACGCCGCCTACAGCACCTACTGGAGCGTCAACTCCGATCCCGCCACCCGGACCGGCGGCGGCATCACGCCCGGCCTGGTCCCCCCATCGGGCCGTCCCGGCCCGGCCGCCAACGTGGTGGCCGCCAACGCCCCGCAGGTGTCGGGCGCCTACCAGGGCAAGGTGGCCGTGACGTGGACGAAGTACCTGGATCGGACCGAGCCGTTCGACCCCAGCAAGCCCACGCCCAACGGCGCCAACCTCACCCGCTACCGCCTCATCGTGGAGCAGTCGACGTCGCCCAACGGCACGTTCACCCAGGTGGGGTCCGTGGCCGACATCAACGTGCCCGACGGCGACCCGCAGCCGTCGTCGTGGACCAGCCCCGTGTTCAACGACCCCGGGTGGTACCGGGTCAAGTTCGTCGCGTACAACAAGGGCGAGTGGGATGGCGCGACCGAGCGCGGCACGGACGTCACCACCACCGACTCCTTCTTCTTCCAGGGCACCAACACCACCAACGTGCCCGTCGTGGCCTCGGCCACCTTCAGCTCCAGCGGCACCACGTACGACCTCCAGAAGGCCGACGGCACCTCGGGTGGCAGCGAGCGCACCTGGCCCGGCCGGTTCTCCGGCGTCGGCGGCACCGAGGGCTCATCGGTCCAGAAGGTCGAGTACCTGGTGAAGCGGACGCAGCTCGACGGCACCACCGTCCGCTACTACGACCCCTTCGCCGGCAGCTTCGCGGTCTCCGATGAGCGCTGGATGGAGGGCAGCTTCGGCTCCGGCGGCTGGTACCTCGACTGGCCGCTCGCCCGCTTCGACCAGGCGGGCAAGTACCAGGTGATCACGCGCACCACCCCCGTGGGCGGCTCGCCCACCATCGGGGACACCGGCACCTTCTACATCGACTGGAACCCGACGGACACGGTGTTCGTCCAGTCCGGCGCATCGGGCAACGGTCTCAACGCGTCGACCCCGATCGGCACGATCGCCAGCGGCCTGACCACGGCCAGCACCCAGGGCCGTTCGACGGTCGCGGTGGCCGGCGGCAGCTACGGCCCGGCGACGCTGTCGATCTCCGGGAGCAGCTACGCCAACAACCGGACCGTCACGGGTGGCCACAGCACCTTCACCTGGCTGCGCTCGGCGCCGGGCACCAACACCACCACCCTCACCGGTGCCGGCACCGGCGTCGAGGTGGACGCCAAGACCGGCCAGATCCTCCGGCAGCTCGCCATCAACTCGGGTGCGGCCACCGGAACCGGGGCGTCGGCCTACGGCGTCCGCGTCGTGAACTCCGCCGGGGTCAAGCTGGACTCGACCAGCGTCGTCGCCCAGAACGGCGTGGCCGGCTCCAACGGCACGAACGGCTCCGCCGGATCCAGTGGTGCGGCCGGTGGCGGCGGCACCGGCGGTTGCGACCACTGCGGCAGCACCGGCGGCTCGGGCGGTTCGACCGTCTCGGCCGGCGGTGCGGGCGGGAGCAACCCCGGCCGGCAGGCCGGCAACGGCGGTAGCGCAGGCGCCAGCGGCGGCGGCTGTGCCGGCTCGGGCGGCTCGATGGGCTACTACGGCGGCTCGAAGGGCACCGCGGGCTGCGGTGGCGCCGGCGGCGCCGGCGGCGCGCACGGCGGTGGCGGTGCGAACGCAGCGGCGGACTTCGTGGCCACGTTCGGTTCGACCAGCCGCAACGGCAGCAACGGCAGCAACGGCAGCGCCGGGCGTGGCGGTGGCGGCGGCGGCGCTGGCGGCGCCGGCTGCGACGGCAGCGTCTGCGTCGGCAACTGGCTCAGCGGCGGCGCCGGTGGCGGCGGTGGCGGTGGCGGTGGCGGTGGTACCGCGGGCACCGGCGCGACGGCTGGCGGCGGCTCGTTCGGCGTCTACACGTACAACGCCACGGTCACCTTCGCGAACGGTGGCTCCGTCGCCTCCGGCAACGGCGCCAACGGTGGCACCGGTGGCAACGGCGGCAACGGCGGTGGTGGTGGCAGCAGCGGCGCCGGTGGCAACGGCAACTGCACCGGCGGCTGCGGGAACGGGAGCCGCTCCGGCGGCGCCGCGGTCGGCGGTCCCGGTGGGACCGGTGCCGGCGCCACGGGCAACGGCGGCAACAACGGCAACAACGGCAACGACGGCGGCGGCTGCTGCAACGGCACGGGCGGCTCCGGCGGCTCCGGCGGTGCGGGCGGTGCCGGTGGTGGCGGCGGTTCCGGTGGCGGTGGCGCCGGTGGCCCGACCATCGCCATCCTCAAGCGGGGGACGGGCGCGGTCAACAACCCCAACTCGGTCTCGCAGTCGCGCGGCACGGCCGGCTCCGGCGGGTCCGGTGGCACGAACGGCACGGCCGGCGCGGCCGGCGGCGCCTACCTCACCTGGATCGATGGCACCACCACGGTGCCCGTGCCCGTCGAGTACCTGGTGGTCGGCGGCGGTGGCGCCGGTGCGCCGTGGTCCGGCGGCGGCGGCGGTGCCGGCGGCCTCCTGACCAACGTCGGCGGCTCCGTCATGGAGCTCGGTCCCGGCACGTACAACGTCACGGTCGGCGCCGGCGGCTCCGGCTGCGTCGGCACCTGCGGGGTCTCGTCTGATCAGGGCCAGAACGGTGGGGCGTCGCAGTTCGCCTCGGTCTCGGTGGCCGGCGGTGGCGGCGGCGGCGCCAACGCCGCCAACGGCCGCTCCGGTGGCTCCGGTGGTGGCGGCGGCTGCTGCAACGGCAACGGTGGTGCCGGGATCGCCGGTCAGGGCTACAACGCGGCCAACACCGCTTCCGGTCCCGTGTACTACGGCGCCGGCGGCGGCGCGGGCAGCGGTGGCACGAGCACCGCAGGTTCCGGCATCAAGGGCGGCAACGGCGGCCCCGGCACAACGTCGAGCATCAACGGAACCAGCGTCGTCTACGCCGGCGGCGGTGGTGGCGGCTGCTACCTCGGCACCACGTGCGCCGGCACCGGCGGTTCGGGCGGCGGCGGCAACGGCGGCTTCGGCTCCGGACCCGACGACACCTGCAACACCCCTCCCGGCAACGGCACCGCCAACCGCGGCTCCGGCGGCGGTGGCAACTGCAACAACCGTCGCGGCCCTGGTGGCAACGGCGGCTCCGGCATCGTGATCATCCGCTACCCGGGTGCCGCACGGGGCACGGGCGGCACCATCACCAGCGCCGGCGGGTACACCATCCACACCTTCACCACGTCGGGCTCGCTCGTCATCACCTGATCGAGCCGGCTGCGGTCTTCGTGCCGCAGCCGGAGAGGGTGTGATGGGCCGCGTGGCTCGGCGCGTGGTGCGGCCGTCCGGTGGGGGCGTGGCGCACCGCAGCGCTGCGGTCCGAACGCTGCGTCGTGATGCCCGTGTCCGCGGTCGACGCAGACTCGATGCGCCGACGTGGCCGACGGCCCCGGCCTCGGCGGCCGACGGGCCTCGCGGGGGCGCGGGTGGTGCCGTGGGGCGGGGTCGGACCGCCGGGCCCGCAGGTGCCCCGATGGCACGGCGGCGCGCCCGCCGGTCACGGCGGCCGAGGGAGGGCGGTCAGCCGGCCTTGGCGATCTCGTCGGCGGCGGACCGGGCGATGATGCCGGAGCGGTCGCCGTCGGTGCCGTTCACCGAGATCCGGGTGAGGTCGCCGTCGACCAGCACGTACGCATCCACGGCGGCGGGGTTGGTGGGGCTGACCAGGAGGACGCCGCCATCGCCGACATCGAGATCGGTCCGCTTCCAGGGCGTGTCCTCGCCGTCCACGGTGGAGTTCTTGCCGATCGACTCGAGCATCGTGCTGGTCACGGGGCTGGTCACCGGTCCGAGCGTCAGGGTGGCGCCGTCGTTCAGGTCGTAGGTGCAGCCACCCCCACCGTCGGCCTTGCCCTTCACGGACCGGCCGAGCAGCGCCTTGATTTCCTCGGCGCTCAGGATCCGGCACGGATCCGGGCCGTCCGAGGGGGACGACCCGGGACGGGTCGTCGACGGGGCGATCCCGGCGTCGGCGAAGCGGCCGATCACCGCGGTCGCCCAGCCGATGGTGCGCGCCTTCGGGCTGCCGTCGCCGCTGTCGTCCAGGAGGGCCTCGAAGACGAACACGCGGTCATCGACCTCCACGGCGAGCACCCCGCCGGCACCGGCCGCAGGGGCCCACAGCGCCAGGTCGCCGACACCGTTCACGACCTCGCCGTCGGGGACGACCTCGTCGAGGCGCTTGCCCTTCGCCTCCTGGAACCGGAGGGTGCCGCCCGGGACCGTGAACCGGCAGCGGCCGCCGTCGAGGCTGGATCCGACCGGGGCTCCGAAGATGGTGCGGACCTCATCGACCGATGTCAGCGCGCAGATGCTGGCCGCCGGCTCCTCGGTGGTGGCATCGGGGTCCTCGTTGATCGTGGTGCTGGCCTCGCGCTTCGAGCCGCTGTCGTCGCCGAGCGAACACGCCGTCAGGCCAGCAGCGCCGATCGCCGCACCGAGCGCGAGCGCGATGATGACCTTCATGTTCGACACGTGGTCCCCCCAGGGATGCAACAGCGCGGTCAGGCTACTCTCCGACCTTCCGGTCGAGCCGACGCGAGGGGGACGGGCATGACCAAGCGAGCGGCCGCGTCGATGGCGGTCGTGCTGGCCGCGGCCCTGCTGGCGTCGTGCTCGGGCGGCTCCTCGGATGCCACCGAGGTCGCCAGCCCGAAGGTGGTCCCGGTCAAGGCGTGGCTCGCCGACGCGTGACATCCAGGTCGCCCCGCTGCTGGGCGACGGACCGGCACCCAGCATCGAGACCAAGGCCCAGCGCCAGGCGGTGCGGGTCGATCTCGCCGAGGAGCTCACCGACCGCGAGCGGGCCGTCGACGAGCTGAGCGCTGCGGTCGCCAAGAACGGACGGCCGGACTCGCGGGGCGGCAGCCTCCTGGTCCAGCAGCTGCAGACCGGGCTCTCGGACCTGTCCGAGCGCTACGAGCGGACCAGCGCCAAGGTCTCCCAGGTGCCCGCCGGCGACCCCGATGTGTTCGAGGCCAAGATGAGCTCGGCGATGGGCGAGCTGGACCAGGGCTCGTCCGGGCTCGACGAGGTCAAGCGGGCCATCTTCGCCGACCCCGCCATGGCCGACCTGCTCCTCGAGACAGAATCCTGCCAGGGACTCTGAGCTTCCTGCCGAGCCGATGGCGATGCGGGGCCACGCGGCGCTAACCTGCCTCCTGGCTCTGACCTGGTCTCCATCTGGCGTCCGGGCATTCCGGGGGGAAGGTACACATGCGACACCACGGGACGCGAACCGCCTCGGCGAACCCGAAGGCCCGACGGGTCGACTTCGCTGATCAGCGCGGCATCTCGCTCCTGCTCGCCCTCACCTTCCTCCTGTCCGTCGGCGTCATGCTCGCCGCCCTCATCACCTACGCCGACACCGGCGTCCGCTCCGCCAAGAACTTCCGCTACGAGCGCACCATCCGCTACGCCGCCGACACCGCGATGGAGAGCGGCATCGCCTGGGCCAAGGACAAGCCCAAGGTCGGCATCGACGACGCCTCGGCGGAACCGTGCGCGCTGAACACCCCGGCATCGGGCACGGCACCGGGCATGCTCGTGACCTGCGAGGCCGAGGCCGGTGGCGGATCGGGTCTCCCGGTCGAGGTCGGCTCGGTGCCCGAGTACGCGATCCTCACCCTCGGCCAGCGCGATCACGAGCCCCCGCCCTTCAACGGCAGCTCGTGCATCGGCGAGACCGGCAACAAGGGCTGGGACCCGCTCGGCCTGCGCGGCAGCAACCGCACCGAGTACGGCATCCGCTTCTCCAAGACCACCACGCTCTGCGTGTCCACCCGTGCGGTGAACTCGTGGCAGGTGAAGGGCAAGGTCTTCTCCAACTCGCAGATCCTGGCCAACCCGGGTGGCGGGATCTCCCTGGCCGACGCCAGCAGCTCCGTGCAGGCTCGCGGCGGCTGCATCAACGTCTCCTGCTCGGACCCGGGCCGCACGGCGCTCGACCCGATGCAGCCCAGCGGCAACTCCAACGAGGGCCAGGACCCCCGGACGGACTCCACCGCCACCGCCACGGAGCGGGCCTCGTGGGCCCTCCCGAGCCTCTCCGGGCTCACGAAGCGCAGCGTGCCCAACGCCTCCGCCTGCACGGCCAGCAACACCGTGGTGTTCGAGCCGGGCTGGTACGACGACGCCGCCGCCATGAACGCGCTGTTCAACGACAGCCGGTGCAAGGGCAAGACCTTCTGGTTCGCCCCCGCCCGGGGGACCGACGGCGCGCTGCTCGGCCCCGGCTACAAGCAGGGCCTCTACTACTTCGACTTCACGGTGAACTCGAGTCAGGGCTGCAACTGGTACAACAACTCGGCGGACACCCGCCACGAGTGGTGCATCGGCAACAGCTACGACTCCAACCAGCGCATCAGCGGCGGCACCCCGCTGGGCTGGAGCCCGTTCGGCACCGGCGGCAGCACCCAGACCGTGCCCATGACGACGTCGTCGGTGGACTCCTTCGGCACCACGTTCTGGTCGCCGTCGGGCAACGCCACCTCCATCAACGGCAGCTCGGCCACCTACACCAACACGATCCTCGCCATCGACCGGCCCATCACGCTGCAGAACTTCCAGCCCAAGGTGCCGGCCGGCGCCTACAACTCGTCGTCGTTCAACATCAAGGTGGCCCACTCCACCTCGGGCTCCTACAACCGGCCCACGGTTACGGTCTCCTACGACTCGTCGCTGTTCGGCTCCCGCACCTGCGGCACCTACCGGCTGAACAACGGCACGTACACCGCAGCATCCCCGGACCAGCTCAGCGCCGCGGATCAGTCGTCGCTCGCCCTCTGCCTGAACCAGGGCGACAAGATCAACACGGTCAAGGTCCGCTGGAACGTCAGCGGCTGCAACTTCTTCTGCGGCGCCGCCCGGCCCACGCTCGACGGCATCGCCCTCTACCCGGACTCCTACCCGGACCAGCCGAAGTTCCCCGACGCCAAGTCGTGCGACGAGACCAAGCCCGGCGTGCAGTTCATCTTCGGCGGCGACAGCCACCTCTACGTCGCCGACGGCGAGGTCGAGATCTGTGCCGGTCCTGCCGCACAGAACACGCTCAACTCCCAGCAGATCGCCTTCTACGGCGTGCCGGCCGAGCAGCCGATGCGGCCCAACAACGTGAACCGCCGGAACGACGGGAACACCATCGACGGCGGCGACTACAACAACGCCAAACGCATCGGTGAGCCCGCCGGCTCCGATCGCGGCGACGGGGCCTGGGTCCGCTACGCCACCGACAACTGCGGCTTCTGCTCGCCCACCATCTCCGGCAACCTCGATCTGCAGTTCAACGCGCTGGCCACCAGACCTGGTCTGCAGGTGAAGCGCGTCCTGATGCGGGCGTCGTACAACTCGCACGGCATCATCACCGGTCCGCAGGTGGTGCTCCCGTGCAGCTCCGGCACCCAGACCGTGGACCTGCCGGCCAGCCACGGCATCCCGCAGATCGACGGCTTCACCCAGCAGACGCGCGACGTCACCAGCTGCATGAAGGACCGCGTCACCCAGAGCTCGTTCACCCCGATCTGGAAGTCCCGGGCCCTCGTGGTCTGCGCGTTCTGGATCTGCGGCTCCCGTGACTTCACCGACCACCTCGACGGCGTCGAGTTCCTCATCGACTGGGAGAGCACCACGCCCGGGGCCGCTTCGAACCCGACCCCGGTGCCCAACGGCGGCTGCCTCACCGCCGCCCCGAACTACTGGGGTGCCAGCGCCGGCGGCGACGGGACCTGCGCCATCATCCAGGCCGATCAGACCAAGAACCCGCTGAACTCGAACCAGAACTCGAGAGGCCGGTTCTCGGCGAAGGGCACCATCTACGTGCCGTCGGCGGTGGTGTCGATCGACGACGAGGACGTGAACTACCCGTTCTTCGGCCGCGGTCTGGTCGCGCGCGCCCTCATGTTCCGCGGCTTCCGGTACCGGAACGTGACACCGGTGGCCGACATCCCGACCATCGACCGCAGCCAGAAGCCGCGCGAGGGGATCTTCCGGGTCTGCACCCGTCCCGGCCTCACCAGCCCCGACACCCGTCGGTGCGGGACGGTCGCCGGCGACCGCGTGCTGGCCCGGGCGAAGGTCCGCTACGAGCCGGACCGGTCGTCCACCATGGATCCCACCCAGCGAGCCCGGGTGCCCAAGGTGGTCTGGTGGTCGGCCGACCGCTGAGCGTCGGCACGAGCACCGGAAACATGAGGGTTCGACACCGAATTGGATCGTTCAGCCTAGAGACACCCAACCGCCCAACTCACTAGTATCGCTCAAGCTGCCTCTACGGGATTGGGACCCTCCACGGGGGGACTTCGGCCCTGGCAGCTGCATCACCAACACTTACCAATCCCTGGGGGAAAATCAGTGCTCAAGCACCTGCAAGCTCGCGAAGACTTCTCGGAGAAGGGCCTCGCTGCCAAGGGCTTCACGCTCATCGAACTGCTCGTCGTGATCATCATCCTCGGCATCCTCGCCGCGGTGGCGATCTTCGCTGTGGGCGGCATCAACGACCGCGCCAAGGAGAACGCCTGCAAGACCGAGGTCAGCACGGTGGAGACCGCCGTGGCCGCCTACGCCGCGCAGAACGACGGCGACTACCCGCCGAACCTACGTCGCCTCGGTCGACTCCAGCACCGGTGCCCTGACCATGAAGTCCGGCGCTCCCTGCACCGCCTGACCTTCAGCGCACGCTGATCGTCCTCCGGGACGGATCGACGAAGAGGGGAGGGGCCTGCGGGCCCCTCCCCTCTTCGCGTCTCGAATCGGTTCGCGGCGGGGGACCGGCCGCACCGGCTCGGGCACGGCCCGGACCGATGGGGCGGTCCGGGCGGTCAGGCGACCGGGGCGGCCTGCTCGGGTGCGGGTGCCGGCGCGAAGCCCCGCACCTCCTTGGGGACCACCGCCCGGGTGATGGCGTCCTCGTAGGAGACCAGGCCGTGGGCGATGAGCGTCGAGAGGCTCTGCTCGAGGGTCTGCATCCCATCCCGCACGCTCTGGGAGATCACGTTGCGGATCTGGTGGGTCTTGCCCTCGCGGATCAGACCCCGCACCGCGTTGTTGGCCAGCAGGATCTCGAAGGCGGCGATCATGCCGCCGCCGGCCCGGGGCACCAGCCGCTGGGCGACCACGCCGGCCAGAGACGAGGCCAGCTGCACCCGGATCTGGGACTGCCGCTCGGGCGGGAAGACGTCGATGATGCGGTCGAGGGCCGTGGAGGCGTCGTTGGTGTGGAGGGTGGCGAACACGAGGTGGCCGGTCTCGGCCACGGTCAGCGTGGTGGCGATGCTCTCGGGGTCGCGCATCTCGCCCACCAGGACCACGTCGGGGTCCTCGCGCAGGGCGGCCCGGAGGCCCTCCTGGAACGTGGGGGTGTCGAAGCCGACCTCGCGCTGGGAGATGATCGAGTGATCGTGGTGGTGCACGTACTCGATGGGATCCTCGAGCGTCAGGATGTGGCGCCGCCGGGTCTCGTTGATGTGACCGATCATGGCGGCCTGGGTGGTGCTCTTGCCCGAGCCCGTCGGACCCGTCATGAGCACCAGGCCCTGGTTCTGCAGGCAGAAC
>CALANQ010000420.1 GCA_937926025.1 uncultured Acidimicrobiales bacterium | reverse complement strand
TACGCGCTGGATGCGGACCACGACGGCCATCCGGCCTCGCTGCGCTCGCTGGCCCTGCTCGGGTCGATCGTCGGTGCTGTGGCCGCCGTGCGGGTGGTGACCGTCGGGGTGTCGGTGGGCCGCGAGCGCTGGTCGGCCCGGACCCTGGTGCGCACGATCCGCATCCCTGCCGACGACGTCGCCGCCGTCACGCTCCGCCCGCCCCGAGGCGCCATCCCCTCGGCCGGCGCCATCGTCCACCGCCGCACCGCCGACCCCGTGGTGATCCCCCGGTTCACCCTGAGCCGCCGGGAGGCCAGGCGCCTGGTCCGGGACTTCGAGGCCGATGGCCCGTCGGCTCCGACGACCCCAGCACCTCCCCCACCCACGGCACCGACCGCACCGACCGCACCGGAAGCCGGGCCGTACCAGTCGTCGGACCCCGACCCCCACCCCTCCCCCTACGGCCGCATCTTCTGAGACGCGCCCGAACCCGGCCTGGGTGCAGGCCGGGTCTGACGGAGCTGGGGATGGGTCACGGGCCGGGGGTCAGCCGCTCGGGCCCGGCCCGGGTGGGTCGCCGTCTCGTCGTTGACGCTGTTGGCGTTGGTGGTCGCGTTGGTGTTGTTCGTGTCGGGTTTCGAAGCGCATCGGGCTGGGTCGGGGTGGGGGTGGTTCGGTCGAGGCCGTGGCGTCGGGGTTGATGAGGTGGCCGGGGTTGATGAGGTGGCCGGGGGTGGGGATGGGGACGGGGGTGCCGTCGGGTTTGGTGAGGTGGAGTTGTCCGGTTCGGATGCTGCGCCAGAGTCGCCAGCCGCCTTCGTGGACCTGGTGGTGGTGGTAGCGGCACAGGAGCACGAGGTTGGACAGGAGGGTGGGGCCGCCGTGGTGCCATTCGGTGAGGTGGTGGGCGTCGCAGTGGTGGGGTGGTGCGGTGCAGCCGGGGAAGGTGCAGCCGCGGTCGCGGTTGCGCAGGGCGCGGCGTTGGCGGCGGTTGGCGTCTCGGAGCACGTCGGTGATGCCGAGGGTTTCGATGGTGCCGTCGCGGCTGATGCGCACGAGCATCTCGGTGATGCGGGCGGTGCAGCAGAGGCGTTGGGCGGTGCGGATGCTGATGGGGGTGCCGTCGTCGAGGTGGCACATCCGGGTGGCGAGGTCGTTCAGGTCGGTGACGGGGGTGCCGGTGAGGGTGGCGGCGTCGATGTGGATGGCGACGGAGGGGCGGGGGTCGCCGTGGACGGTCTGGCCGGGTTGGGTGCTGAGGGCCAACAGGGCGGCGAGGGCGTGGGCGCGGCGCTGGGAGCGGGTGAGCCCGTCGTCGGGCCGGTAGGTGCCGGTGGTGAACTGGGTGTCGATCCAGGCGTCGAGGAGGTTGTTGGTCTCGGTGCCGGTGACCGCGTCGAGGTCACCGTCGAGGGCCCACCGTCCGTCGAGGGTCTGCGACAGGTGCAGCCGGTTCGAAGCAGCCGGATCCGCTTCGGGTTGATCATCCGGGTCGGAGCCGGCCTGTTCGGCGGCATCGGCGTCGCGGGCCGCAGCGGCCAGCTGCGCCCACAGCCCGGTCACCTTCGCCGCCTGGGCCACCGTCAACGGGGCGATCTTGGCGATCAGGTCGGCTTCGTCGTCGCGGAACCGGTCCGGCCAGGCTTGGCGGGCGTCGAGCAGCAGCCGGGCCTTGGCCGTGCCGATGACCCCGCCCAGCCACGCCGCCTCCAGCTGGGGGCACGCCCGCAGGTCCCGACCCGAGCTGGTGATGCCGGCGGCGCGTGCGACGCTCAGCTCGCTGCGCGCCCCCAACCAGCCCCCACACGACTTCGCCCCATCGCCGCGCCACACCGTCTTGGCGTCGAACCCGCCGACCGCCACCGCCACCAGCGCATCGACCCGCCCCGACACCGCAACGGCATCGAGCACCAGGTCCACCAGGCACCCGTCAGGCAGATCCGCCACCGGGCCCATCCCGTCGACCCGGTCCGCCAACGACCGCAGCACTGACGCCAGATCAGCACCAGCAGGCGACGGGGACAGGAACGGCGGGGTCACGAACCTCACACTACCCGAACACACGTTCGATGCAACAGAACGTCACGAAAAGAACGGAAATGCCCAAAACGCGCGGAACCCGACGGCCGAGCGGGCCTCGCTGCGCTGATCTGGGGAACGATCGGTCGGAGATGGGCGTCGGTGCGGTCGGACATCACGCCCAGACGGAGGAGCAGGGATGCGAGCAGCACGGTGGGGACGGGTCGGGGGAGCGGTCGGAGCTGCCCTGGTGACGGCGGTGGCCGGGGTGCTGCTCGTGTCGTCCGGGGGCGCGCCGGTGGCCGGCGCGTCGCCGGGGCAGGCGGCCGGCGGGACCCTGAGCGCCGATCCCACCGAGGGGCTGCCCGGCGAGCCGCTCCGGATCAGCGGTACCGGGTGTGCCGGCGGGATCGTGACGGTGCGCATCGACGGCGCGGTGCAGGGCGGCTTCCCGACGGGCGATGCGGAGGGGGACTGGTCGGCGGCGCTGACCTTCCCCGGCAGCGTCGGGCCCCACGAGGTCGACGCCGACTGCAGCGACTTCACCACCGTGGGGGCGCCCACCACCTTCTACGGGCCGGGCGACCTGCGGTTCACGTACGACGCCGTGACGGTGCAGACCGACGCCCCCGTGCTGGTGGACCCCACGGTGGACGCGTCGGATCCGACCCTCCCGGCGGCACCCGAGGCACCCGTGCCGGCCACCCCGGCCGCGCCCAGCGCGGCGTCACCCGCGTACACGGGCTGAGGCGGGCGCCCGAGGCGTCGAGGGGCTCAGCGGACGGGCGTGCCGCCGAGCGTCTCGGCCAGGCCGTCACGGGCCCGGTCGCCGATGCGCCGGAAGACCAGCCCGAAGATCGGGTCGCCGATGCGGAGGATGCCGTTGAGCCGGACGTCGGCGTCGTAGGTGACGATGGAGCCGCGGCCGTCCACGGCGACGCTGATGGTGTCGACCGACGTGATCCACCGGTTGCGGGCGTGGGCGCGGATGCGGTGGGGCGCATCGAAGACGTCCACCTCGTAGCGCAGGACCGACCCTGACGCGTCGACGTCGTAGGCGGCCCCGAGACCGGGGCCGCTGCCCGCCACCTGCTCGGACGAGGCGACGCCCGGGTCCCAGTCGGCGAAGTTCCGGAGGTCGGCCAGGTAGGCGAAGGCGTCGACGGCCGAGCGGTCGGTTCGGAGGCGCATGCGGTAGCGGGCCATGCACCCCCACTACCCGGTTGACGGGGTCGTCAGAAGTCGATGACGGTGCGGATGCCGGTGGTGGTGCGGATGTCGTCGAACGCCTGGTTGATGTCGTCGAGGCCGCGGCGGGCGGTGACCAGCGACGCCAGGTCCAGCTGACCGTTCTGCATGAGGCCGATGAGCCGGGGGATGTCCCGAAGCGAGTTGCAGCTGCCCAGGAGGCTGCCGACCAGCTTCTTCTCGCCGATGGCGAGGACGGCCGGGATCGGGTAGCTGAACGGGTCGCTGAGGCCCGGGACGCCCACCATCACCGTGGTGCCGCCCTTGCGGGTGGCGTCGATGCCGGCGGCGACCAGGGCGGAACGGCCGACGGCGTCGAAGGCGAAGTCAGCACCGATGCCGTCGGTGGAGAGGTCCATCACGGCCGCGAGGAGGTCGTCGGTGGTGGGGTCGATGGCGTGGGTGGCGCCCATCGAGAGGGCGGTGGCGCGGCGGTCGGCGTCGGGCTCGCTGACGATGATGCGCCCGGCGCCGGCGACGCGTGCGCCCTGGATGATGGACAGGCCGATGCCGCCGGCCCCCATCACCAGGACGGTGTCGCCCTCGCGGACGCCGGCGGTGTTCAACACGGCGCCGACCCCGGTCTGCACGGCGCAGCCCACCACGCAGGCCACGTCGAGCGGCACATCCTGCGGGATCTTCACAGCGCCGTTGGCCTGGATGATCACGGTCTCGGCGAAGGCGGCCACGCCCACGCCGCGGTAGACGACGTCGCCGTGGCGGGACAGGCGGGTGCCGCCGTCGGGGTGGGCGCCGGTCATCATCGAGTCGCTGCTGACGCACAGGCTCCACTCGCCGCGGATGCACCAGGGGCACGTGCCGCACGGGGGACACGGGGTGAGGACCACGTGGTCGCCGACGGCGACGGTGGTCACGCCGGGGCCGACCGCGGCCACCACGCCGGCGGCCTCGTGACCCAGCACCACGGGGAGCGCCGAGGGGAACGAGCCGTCGGCGATGCTCACGTCGCTGTGGCACACGCCGCAGTGCTTGACGGTGACGGCGACCTCGCCGGCCCTGGGCTCATCGACCACGAGGTCGTCGACGACGACCAGCGGTCGTCCGGCCTCCTCCAGCACGGCAGCACGCATCGGATGGTCCCCTGTCTCCTGGTGGGTGGTGCGGGCGCCACCCTGCCACGCGGAGGAGCGGTGCGCGTGCCTACCCGGTGAGGTCCTCCACGCTGACCCCGAGGCGCTCGGCCAGGTCGTTGGTGCGGGTGCGGCTGAGGAAGGTGACCCCGCGCTCGATGCCCTCGAGCACGCTGGCGTCGAAGCCGGTCGCGGCGGACGCGTCGTCGATGGTCCAGCCTCGTCGGAGGCGGATCTGCTGGAGGTTGGCCGCAAGGGCCTGAGAGGACTGCATGGCTGGGGTCCGAACCTGCCCCCTGCTGCAGGGCTCCATACCTGCCGTGACGGACGACCGTTGGCAGATACCCCCTAGGGGTATAGGGTTCCCACCAGACCGATCCCCCCCCAGGAGGACCACGATGACCACGACCGCCACGTACACCGTCTCCGGGATGAGCTGCCAGCACTGCGTCGATGCCGTCACCGCCGAGGTGGGCCGCATCACCGGCGTCGAGCAGGTCCAGGTCGACCTCCCCGCCGGGGCCGTCACCGTCACCAGCGACGCGCCCCTGGCTCTGTCCGCCGTCCGCGACGCCATCGACGAGGCCGGATACGACCTCGCCGACGAGGGGTGATCGGGATGGGGACCACCGCCAAGCTCGCCGGGTTCGCCGTCGCCCTGATCGCGGTGTTCGGCGCCGCCTACGGGGTCGGGCGCGCCGTCGGGCCCATCGACGACGATCCGGCACCCACGCCCGTGGTCACCACCACGACCACGATGACCACCCACGGAGGCCACGGATGAGCGCCACCGACACCCCCGACCTCGGCACCCCGGCCGACACCGACGAGGTGTGCCGCCTGGAGGACCTCCAGATCCGCGGCATGACCTGCGCCTCGTGCGCCGCCCGCATCGAACGGCGGCTCAACAAGCTCGACGGCGTCGAGGCCACCGTGAACTACGCCACCGAAGCCGCCCGGGTGTCCGCCCCCGAGCGCATCTCCCGCGACGAGCTCGTCGCCCAGGTGCAGGCCGCCGGCTACGACGTG
>CALANQ010000419.1 GCA_937926025.1 uncultured Acidimicrobiales bacterium | reverse complement strand
CTCGGTGGGCTTGGCGTTGCCGCCCAGCTCGGCGAGCCCGGCCTTCAGCTGGTCCTCGTCGACCACGAAGGTCAGGGGCACGGTGCGCTCGTCGAGGAACGACGACGCCCACGCGATCGGGCCGGTGGGCAGGTCGAGGGCGGCGTTGACGGTGGCGTCCTCGTCGAGCATCAGCCCGAGGTCCTTGGCCGGGATCTTGTAGCTCTTCTGGTCGGTGCGCACCTGGACGTCGGCGGTGGCGTACTCCTCGGCCACATCGGCGACCGTGGCGGCCAGGTCGTCCTCGCCGAACGTGGACACGTCCCGCCCGGCCAGCGTGGTGTTCCGAGGCACCTTGCCGCTCGCGCTCGACGTGTCGATGGCCCAGGCGGCCAGCAGGATCACGATGACGAGCACGGGCAGGGCGATGCCGAGGACCAGCCGCATACGGGGACGACGCATCCGTCCACCTTGGCACGTGGCTGCCGCTCGTCCGTGGCAGTGGACGGTGACCGCCGGTCACCAGCGGGCTGTCCTGCCGGTTTGCCAAGATGGGCGCTCATCGAGTCCCGCGACGACGCGGGAGCAAGGGGATGGTCGTGGGAATCTGCGACGGACGTGTGTGCATCGTGACCGGGGCCGGCCGCGGCATCGGCCGGGAGCACTCGCTGATGCTGGCCGAGCAGGGCGCCAAGGTCGTGGTGAACGACATCGGCGGCGAGGTCGACGGGAGCGGCCGGTCCACCGGGCCGGCCCAGGATGTGGTCGACGAGATCGTGGCCGCGGGCGGCGAGGCGGTGGTCAACGGCGACGACATCTCCACCTGGGACGGCGCCGAGCGGCTGGTGCAGCAGGCCATCGACCACTTCGGCCGGCTGGACGTGCTCATCAACAACGCCGGCATCCTCCGCGACCGGATGCTCGCCAACATGACCGAGGCCGAGTGGGATGCGGTGATCGCCGTCCACCTGAAGGGCACGTTCGGTCCCGCCCGCCACGCCGCCGCCTACTGGCGGGAGCAGACCAAGGCAGGCGAGGCCGTCGACGGCCGCATCATCAACACGTCGTCGCCGTCGGGCATCTACGGCAACGTCGGCCAGACCAACTACGGGGCCGCCAAGGCCGGCATCGCCGCCTTCACCGTGATCGCCGCCAAGGAGCTGGCCCGCTACGGGGTCACCGTCAACGCCATCGCCCCGGCCGCCCTCACCCGCATGACCGAGAACCTGGGCATGGGCCAGGCCGATGACATGACCAAGGCCATGCTCTCGCCTCGCTGGATCGCCCCCATCGTCACGTGGCTGGCATCGTCGGAGTCCAAGGACGTCACCGGCCGGGTGTTCGACGTCACCGGCCAGGCGCTGTCGGTGGCCGAGGGATGGCACCGCGGCCCCACCCAGGAGAACCCCACCGACGACCCGGCGGCGCTGGGCGAGGTGGTGCAGCGGCTGGTGGCCGAGGCCCGGCCCAACGCCAACATGCTCGGCTTCGACGAGGAGTAGCCCGTGCCCATCAACCCCGACGCCGTCGGCGCCACCGGGCAGCCGGTGCGCCACTCGTGGGACACCCGCGACGTCCTGCTCTACGCCATGGGCGTCGGCGCGGGCGCGGTGGACCCGCTCCAGGAGCTGCAGTTCACCACCGAGAACTCGCAGGACACCGAGCTGGTGGTCCTGCCGACCATGGCCGTGGTCCTGGGCGTCGGCGGGGCCGGCGCGTTCGGGTCGATCGGCACGTTCAACCCGGCGATGCTCGTGCACGGCGAGCAGGCCATCACGCTGCACGGCCCCATCCCCACCGCGGGCGAGGTCGAGACGGTCGGCACCATCACCGGCATCTACGACAAGGGGAAGGGCGCGGTGGTCGAGGTCACGTCGACCTCCACCGACACGGCCTCCGGCCAGCCGCTGTTCTCCACCGTGATGTCCGCCTTCATCCGCGGCGAGGGCGGCTTCGGCGGCGACCGGGGCCCGTCGGGGCCGAAGAACGTCGCCCCCGACCGGGCGCCCGACCACACCGTGTCGTACGCCACCCGATCCGACCAGGCGCTCCTGTACCGCCTCTCGGGCGACCGGAACCCGCTGCACTCGGATCCGGCGTTCGCGGCGTTCGGCGGCTTCGACCGGCCGATCCTCCACGGGCTCTGCACCTACGGGTTCACCGGGCGCGGCCTGCTGCACCTGCTCTGCGGCTCCGATCCGGGTCGGTTCACGTCCATGGAGGGGCGCTTCTCGTCTCCGGTGCTGCCGGGCGAGACGCTCACGGTCAACGCCTGGGACACCGGAGCGGGCGAGGCCGTGTTCCAGACGCTGGGCGGCGACGGCCGCGTGGTCATCGACGCCGGTCGCGTCACCTACGGGGAGGCGTGATGGTGGATCGGCCCACGGCACCGGAGCTCACCGCGCCGCTCGTGGACGAGTCGTTCTACGCGGACGACCCGTTCCCCACCTACGCCCGGCTCCGGGACGAGGCGCCCGTGGTGTGGCACCAGCCCGACGACGGCGCCGGATGGTGGGTCGTCACCACCCAGCCGGAAGTCCTCGAGGTGTCCCGGGACCCGGCCCGGTTCGAGTCGGGCAAGGGCATCCTCACCATGGAGATCGGCATCAAGTACCCGTCGCCGCCCACCATGATGCACACCGATCCGCCGGTGCACACCCGCTACCGCAAGCTGGTGCAGCCCGGCTTCTCGCCCAGCCGGATCCGGGCGCTCGAGGATCCGCTGCGCACCCTGGTCACCCGGCTGCTCGACGAGCTCCCCACCGATGAGCCCGTCGACATCGTGCCCGCGCTGGCCGAGCCGTACCCGGTGCACGTGATCGCCGATCTCCTCGGCATCCCCGACGAGGACCGCGACCGCTTCGTCCTGTGGTCCGACGCCACCATCCCCGGTGCCTCCAACCTCAGCTTCGAGGAGTGCATGGCGCTGATGACGGAGATGCAGGAGTACCTGATGGCGGCGGGCCGCGACCGCCGCGGCGGCGACGGCACCGACCTGATCTCCGTGCTGGCCAACGTGGAGATCGACGGCGAGACGCTCACCGACGACGAGCTGCTGATGTTCTTCAACCAGCTGCTCGTGGCCGGCAACGAGACCACCCGCAACATGATCTCCGGCGGCCTGTGGGCTCTGGCGAACCACCCCGATCAGCTGCAGCGCCTCGTCGACGACCGGGAGCTCATCTCGTCGTGCGTCGAGGAGTGGCTGCGGTGGACGACGCCCGTGGTGGCGTTCATGCGCACCGCCACGGTGGACACGGAGCTGCGCGGCGTGGCCATCGCCGCGGGCGATCCGGTGCTGCTCCTCTACGCCGCCGCCAACCGCGACGAGGCCGTGTTCGGGCCCGACGCCGGGGAGTTCCGCGTCGACCGGGAGCCGAACCCGCAAGTGGCGCTGGGCTTCGGCCCGCACTTCTGCATCGGGGCATCGCTGGCCCGGCTCGAGGGCCGGGTCCTGCTCGAGGAGCTGCTCCAGCGCTGGACCGGCATCGAGCCGGCAGGCGAGGTGGCGCGCACCGGCTCGGCCATCATCGCCGGGCTCAAGCACGCCCCGCTCACGCTGCGTAGGTAGCCGGTCACGGATCTGGCAACATGGCGGCCTCGTCCGCCGCACCTCGGCGGACCCGTTCCCCAGAAACGACGGTCCGCGTGGCGGTGTGGAAGAAGGTGGCGGCCGTGGCCGTCATCGCAGCAGTGGCAGCCGGCGGCATCGCCGGGACGGCGAGCAGCGAGCCGGCGCAGGTGGCGCCGGTGACGCCGGTGGCGCCGGTTGCGTCCGACGGGAGCAGCCCGGCGGCCGATGGGATCCGCCCGGCGGCCGACGGCGGTCAGCTCCGGCCCGGATCCACGGCGTACCTCCGCAAGCGCACCACCGAGGCGGAGGCCCAGGTGCCCGAGCGGTCGCTGCCCCCGCAGCGGGTCAGCGCCGTCTCGTCCACGTTCGTGGTGACCTACCACGGGTTCCCCACGGCGGCGCGGGCCTCGTTCCAGCGGGCGGTCGACCTGTGGTCGAAGCTGGTCTCCTCGAGCGTGCCCATCCGCATCGACGCCACCTGGAAGTCCATGGAGCCGCTGGTCCTCGGCGGGGCCGGACCGGCCGACTTCTACCGGGGCGGCACGCGGTGGGCGTGGCAGCCCATCGCCATGGCCAACGCCGCCGCCAAGCGCGACCTGTCGCCGGAGCCCGACATCATCGCCGAGTTCAACAAGGACGGCGGCCCCTGGTACTTCGGCACCGACGGCAACACGCCGGCCAACCAGATGGACTTCACCACCGTCGTCCTCCACGAGATCGGCCACGGGCTCGGCCTCGTCGACAGCACCGAGGTGTCGGGCGGGCGGGGCTCCTTCGGCTACGGCACCGGCTACCCGTTCGAGTACGACGCCTGGGTGGCCGACAGCGCGGGCGGCACCATCCTCGACTACGGCAGCGGCACCACCGCGCTGGCCGCCATGCTGCGCTCCAACAAGGTCTACTGGGGTGGCAGCGCCGTCGACAGCGCCCACCGCACCAAGCTCTACGCCCCGTCCACCTTCCGGCCCGGGTCGTCCATCAGCCATCTCGACGAGGCCACCTATCCCACGGGCAACGCCAACTCGCTGATGACCCCCTACCTCGACGACGGCGAGTCGATCTACGACCCCGGCGACCTGGTCCTCATGATGGTGCGGGACATGGGCTGGAAGACGGTCGGCGCGGCGGGCGTCCCCGGCTCCTCGACGGCACCTTCGGGATCCGCCGGGACCGGGCGGGTGGACCTGAGCTGGACCCCGCCCATCGACACGGGACGGGTCCGCCTCACCGGCACGCGCATCTACCGCTACGACGACGGGGCCGCCACGCCGGCCCAGACCTACGACGTGCCGGCATCGGCCACCTCGTACGCGGTGACCGGCCTGGCCAACGGCACCAGCTACCGGTTCGCCGTCGCCGCGTCCAACTCCTACGGGCTCGGCGCCCGCTCGCCCCTCAGCCCGGTGATGGTCCCGTTCGACTCGTCGCCGTTCACCAACGCGTCGGGCATCGTGCGCCGCCAGTACCTGGACTTCGTCGGCCGCCAGCCCAACCTCGGCGAGCTGAACCTGTTCCGCACCGGGCTCAACGACGGGTCCGCCGGACCGGCCGACGTGGTGGCGGCGGTCGCCTCGCTCCCCGAATCCGCGGATCTGCGGGCGAAGGTGACCCGCCTGTACTCGGCGTACTTCCAGCGGCTGCCCGACTACGGCGGCTTCCAGTACTGGACCGGCCGGCTCCGCTCGGGCACCAGCCTGCAGAAGGCCTCGGACACGTTCGCGGCGTCGTCGGAGTTCAGGCGCACGTACGGCAGCCTGAGCAACCGGGCCTTCGTGAAGCTGGTGTACACCAACGTGCTGCACCGGGCGCCCGACACGTCGGGGCTGAACTACTGGGTGAGCCGCCTGGACCGGAGGGTCCAGGGCCGCGGCTCGGTGATGACCCAGTTCTCCGAGTCCTCGGAGAACGTGCGGAAGATGGCCGCCGAGGTCCAGTCGGTGCTCCTCCGCTCGGGGATGCTGCACCGCATGCCCACCAAGCCCGAGTACACGGCCGATCAGGCGCTGCTCGACGGCGGCTCGCCGCTGGCCGCGCTGGCCGGGCAGATCTACGCCACCACCGAGTACCGGGACCTGGTGTCGTGAGGGGCCGA
Organism: uncultured Acidimicrobiales bacterium; assembly: GCA_937926025.1. Taxonomy (GTDB): domain Bacteria; phylum Actinomycetota; class Acidimicrobiia; order Acidimicrobiales; family Iamiaceae; genus Aquihabitans. The sequence goes on along the minus strand of CALANQ010000419.1, from coordinate 1,269 downwards.
CCGATCCGCGCCGCGGGCATCGCCGTGTCGACCATCGCCGCGGTGCTCGGAGCCGCGGTCATCCCGACCTCGGCGTTCGCTGCGCCGGCCGCGACCGCGGCGGCCACGGTGGCCACCCCGGGTCAGCCCACGGCCACCCCCGGCGACGGCTTCGTCGAGGTGTCCTGGCCGTTCGTGCCGGCCATCGGCACCGGCGGCCGCATCATCATCACGCAGTACGACGACCAGGCCACCACCCCGTCCCGCACGGTCGAGGTGGCGGCCGTCCCGGCCCGTCGCCGGCTCGCCGACCTCGATCCGCACCGGGTGTACCGGTTCACCGTGCGGGCGGTGGACGAGGCCGGCACGGTGGGCGCGCCGTCGGCCTCCACCGGTCGCGTCGGCCCGCGCCCGCTGTGGCCGTTCATCACCAGCGACGAGCTCGCCACCCAGCAGCGCCGGGACTTCGAGGCCCGCACCATCACCGCAGACGAGCTCGGCAAGGCCCGCACGACGCTGGGCGGAGCGGGCACCCCCGGGTCCTACATCCGGGACGTGAGCCACGCCTCCGGCGCCGCGCCGATGGCGGCCATGGCCCGGCTCTACCTGGCGTACTTCAAGCGCCCGCCGGACACCTCCGGGTACGGCTACTGGATCGGCAAGCTCCGGTCCGGGACCCGGATCGAGGCGGCGTCGTCGAGCTTCGCCGGATCCAGCGAGTTCGCCCGCACCTACGGGTCGCTGAGCAATCGGGCCTTCGTCGACCTGGTGTACCGCAACGTCCTGGGCCGGGCGCCCGACGCGGCTGGGCTGAAGTACTGGACGTCGAAGCTCGATGCCCGCTCGAAGACCCGCGGCGCGGTCATGACCCAGTTCTCCGAGTCCAGCGAGAACGTGCGGAAGCGGGTCGAGGAGGTGGACGCCATCGTCATCGCCTACGGGCTGCTGCGCAAGGCGCCGTCCGTCGCCGCCTACCAGGCCGCGGTCGCCCGCCTCGAAGCGGGCACCCCCTCCTCGGTGTACGCGCAGGAGGTCTTCGACGGCAGCGCCTACGCCACCCGCTTCGGCCGCCAGGCCGGGGCGCCGCTGCAGGCGGCGGGAACTTCCAAGATCCTCAACCTCGGGGAGAGCCAGCTCCGCGACGTGGTCCTGCACCCGTCGGGTCGCTACGCCTACGGCGTGAGCCAGGTGTACGAGGCCGTCATCGTGGTCGACCTGCTGGCCGGGCGAGCGGTCGCCTCGTTCCCGGTGGCCCGCGACTCGTACCGGCTCGCCCTGTCGCCCGACGGG
>CALANQ010000418.1 GCA_937926025.1 uncultured Acidimicrobiales bacterium | reverse complement strand
CCGCGTCGCGTTCGCTGGTGCTCGTCCGGTGGGTCGGCGGCGCCGTCCTGCTGGTCGCCGCCGCCTGCCTGCCGCTGGTCCTCACCGAGAGCGAGGCCTCCCGCGCCGCCACCGTCGGCGCGCTCGCCGTGCTCGCCCTGTCCGTGGTGGTGCTCACCGGCTGGGCCGGCGAGGTGACGCTCGGGCAGATGGCGTTCGCCGCCACCGGCGCCGCGGTGGCCGCCCACGTCACCGCCGAGTGGCGGTGGGACCTGAGCCTCACGTTGGTGGTCGGCGGCGTGGCCGCCGCGGTGGTGGCGGTCATCGTCGGGCTGCCGTCGCTGCGGTGGCAGGGCATCTTCCTGGCCGTCACCACGCTGGCCTTCGCCCAGGCCGCCGCCGGCTCGCTGCTCAACCCCACCGAGGCCACCTGGATCCCCACCGGGGCCATCGAGCGCCGACCGCTGCTCGGCGCCTGGAGCCTCGCCGGCGAGGCCGCGATGTACGAGGTGGTGCTCGCGGTGCTGGTGCTGACCCTGGTCGCCCTGGCCGGGATCCGCCGCAGCCGCACCGGCCGGGTGCTGCGGGCGCTGCGCGACAACGTCCCCGGCTCGCAGGCGTGCGGGGTGCGGGTGGTGTGGGCCCGGCTCGGAGCCTTCGCCCTGTCGGGGTTCATCGCCGGCGTGGCGGGCGTGCTGCTCATGTACGTGAGCCAGGGCTACGACGTGGCCAGCTACGGCGCGGACCAGAGCCTGAACGTCTTCATCTCCGCCGTGGTCGGCGGCGTGGGCAGCCTGCTGGGCGCGCTGCTCGGTGCCGGGCTGCTCGACGGCAGCCGCACCACCCTGTCCGGCGACTGGGCCCTGCTCCCCTCCGCGGTCGGCGTGCTCGTGGTGCTGATGGTGCTGCCCGGTGGCCTGGCCGAGCTGGTGTACCGGGCCCGCGACGCCGTCCTCCGGCGGATGGCCCGGGCCCGGGGCATCGACGTGCCGAGCCTCACGGCGGACCGCAGCACCGCGCCCGATCGCCCCGCACCGGTTGCAGCGACGGAGCGGCCGGCGAGCCCCCGACCAGACCCACGACCGCTCAGGTGGTGGCGACGCCGGCGGGCGAGCCGGGGTGGTTGTCCGTGCGGGGGCTCGACGTCGCCTACGACAAGGTGCAGGTGCTGTTCGGGGTCGACCTCGACGTGCCCCGCGGCCAGATCACCGCGCTGCTCGGCACCAACGGGGCCGGCAAGTCCACGCTGCTGCGGTCCGTCGGCGGCGTCGCCCCGGTCACCGCCGGCACCATCCGGCTGGGCGGCGTCGACCTCGGTGCGCTGGCCCCGCACGAGATCCCCCGTCAGGGCATCGCGCAGATGCCCGGCGGCCAAGGCGTGTTCCCCTCGCTCACCGTCGACGAGAACCTGCGGGTCGCGGCCTGGCTGGTGCGGGACCAGAAGGACGAGGTGGCCGAGCGCACCGCAGACGTGCGGCGCCGGTTCCCCATCCTCGAGAGCCGCGCCGGCGACCAGGCCGGCGACCTGTCCGGCGGCCAGCAGCAGCAGCTGGCGCTGGCGATGGCCCTGCTGGCGCGCCCGGCTCTGCTCCTGGTCGACGAGCTGTCGCTCGGGCTCGCCCCGGTGGTGGTGGAGCAGCTGCTGGAGGAGCTGCGGGCGCTGCGGGACGACGGCACCACCATCGTCATCGTCGAGCAGTCCGTGAACGTGGCGCTCACCGTCGCCGACCACGCCTTCTTCATGGAGAAGGGCGAGGTGCGGTTCTCCGGTGACGCCGCCGACCTGCTCGAGCAACCCGACCTCGTCCGGTCCGTGTACCTCCAGGGGGCGCGCGACGCGCTGGCCGGCGGCACGCACGCCTCGGTCCCGTCGGCGCCGGCGCCGGCGCCCGCCGAGGCGGACGGGCCGGCCGTGGAGGTCGACGGGCTGGCCGTGTCGTTCGGCGGCATCGTGGCGGTGGACCACGTCGGCTTCTCGGTGGCTCCCGGCGAGGTGGTCGGGCTCATCGGTCCGAACGGCGCCGGCAAGACCACCGTGTTCGACCTGATCTCCGGGTTCACCCGGGCGTCGGCCGGCAAGGTGGTGCTGCTCGGCCACGACCTCACCCGCGCCCCCGCCTCGGCGCGGGCCCGCGCCGGGCTCGGCCGGTCGTTCCAGGACGCCCGCCTGTTCAGCGGCCTCACCGTCGCCGAGACCATCGCCGTCGCCCTGGAGCGGTGGATCCAGGTGGCCGACCCCATCAGCGAGGCCTGCCGGCTTCCGGCCGTCCAGCTGACCGAGGCGGCGGTGCGGGAGCGGGTGGAGGAGCTCATCGACCAGTTCGGGTTGGGCGCGTTCCACGACAAGCGCCTCGGCGAGCTGTCCACCGGCGCCCGGCGCATGGTCGACCTGGCCTGCGTGGTGGCGCACCAGCCGTCTGTCGTCCTGCTCGACGAGCCGAGCAGCGGCATCGCCCAGCGCGAGGCCGAGGCGCTCGGGCCCCTGCTGCTCGGCCTGCGGGACCGGCTGGGTGCGGCGCTGCTCGTCATCGAGCACGACATCAGCCTGATCTCGTCGATCGCCGACCGCCTCGTGGCGCTGGACCAGGGGGCCGTCGTCGCCTCCGGCGCGCCCGCCGACGTGCTGGACCACCCCGAGGTGGTCGCGTCCTACCTCGGCACCGGCGGCGCCGCCCTCAACCGCACCGCATCGATCCCCGGAGGCGCCCGATGACCAGCCCGCAGGGCCGCCCGTGGCCCGAGATCTCGCCCGTCCGCCGCTTCGGCCCGCTCCTGCTGGTGGTGGCGCTGGTCGTCGGGGCCGGGGTGGTGGCCACCGCCAAGGGAAGGGGCACCGCGACGCCGGCGCCCGCGGCCCCGTCGAAATCCGTGGCCAGGTCCTACGTCGACGACCCGCGCCTGCCCGTCCTCCACTCCCAGGCCGAGAAGGACGGCACGCTCGACCAGTACGACTGGGGCGACCGCTGCGATCCCGAGACCGGCCGCAACGCGTTCCCGTCCGTGTACGCCCCGCCGTGCGTGCCGGTCTGGGGCGGGTCCAAGCCCTGGAAGGACCAGGGCGGCCGGACCGTCACGTCCAACGGAGGCGAGACCGCGCCCGGCGTCACCGCCGACACCATCACCATCGCCTACTACCAGGCCTCGCCCCAGGACATCAGCGCCACCCTCCAGGCCTTCGGCGTCCTCGACGAACCGAAGGTGGCGCAGCAGGGCGTCGAGGAGCTGGTCGAGGCGGCCAACGGCATGTACGAGCTGTACGGCCGCAAGGTGGTGTTCAAGCCGTTCCAGGCATCGGGCGACGGCAAGAACCCATCCACGGCACGAGCCGACGCCAAGAAGGTCGCCCTGGACATGGGCGCCTTCGCCTCCCTCGGCGGGCCCACCCAGACGTCGGCGTACCAGGACGAGCTGGCCCGCCACCACGTCCTGTGCATCGCGTGCGGCTACTCCACCCCGGATTCGGCGTACCAGGAGGACGCGCCCTACGCGTGGGGCCAGCTGGCCAGCCCCGACCAGCTCCTCTACGGCGTCTTCGACTTCGGCGCGAAGAACCTGTTCGGCAAGAAGGCGCAGTTCGCCGGCGACCCGGAGCTCCGAGACGAGACCCGGGTGTTCGGCATCGTCCACTACGAGCAGGACCCGCCCGTGTTCGGCGAGCTGGAACGGGCCGCGGTGGCCAAGTACGGCAAGCAGGGCTACGAGGCCAAGACCATCCTCACCTACCTGCTCGACCTCAACACCCTGCCCAAGCAGGCCCAGGCCATCGTCGGGCGGCTCAAGGCCGAGGGCGTCACCTCGGTGGTGTTCCTCGGCGACCCGCTCATGCCCAAGTACCTCACCGAGCAGGCCACCGCGCAGGACTACCACCCCGAGTGGATCATCACCGGCACGGTGTTCACCGACACCACGGCTGCCGCCCGCCTGTACGACCAGGACCAGTGGGCCCACGCCTTCGG
>CALANQ010000417.1 GCA_937926025.1 uncultured Acidimicrobiales bacterium | reverse complement strand
CAAGTCCGGGGATCGGTCGCGGTCAGGCGGGGGTGCCGCCGTCGCGGTGCTCCACCGCGTCCTCCACCGCATCCTCCAGCGACTGCAGCTCGTCGAGCGGCGAGGTGCCCCGCCGGCGCTGGAGCGCCACCACGGTGACGACGACGGTGATGGACACCGCCACCACCAGGATGCGGTGGTCGACCACCCAGTCGATGAACCAGCTGATCTGCTCCGACAGCGCCCCGCCGACGACATCGACGGCGTACAGGCGGATGAGCGTGCCGATGACGGCCCACACCATCAGCCAGATCAGCGGGTAGCCGACCGATCCGGCCAGCAGGCAGATCGGGTTCGAGGTGGTGATGATCATGATCGCCCAGCCGGACCGGTGGAAGTGGCCCTGGACCCAGCGGATCATCCGACCCGTGCGCTCCGACCGTCCGCTGATCCAGTCGACGGCGCGGGGCCCGTACCAGGCGCCGACCAGCCACACGAGGGGCTTGGTGATCAGCAGCCGGACCAGGGCGACCGGGTAGAAGACCCACGGATCCAGCTCGTTCACGACCAGAAGCTGGTAGCGGGGCTTGGCGTTGAGCAGCAGCAGGGTGAGCGGGCTGCGGTCGATGAGCGACCCCCACAGCGCATCGCCGATCCAGCCCAGCACGATGGCGGCTGCGATGGCGCCGAACACCAGGTTGCGTCGCAGCGGGGTCGGCGGCGGGAGGTGGGCGGCGAGGGGAGCGGTCATGGCGTCGGGGTCACTCGGCCTGCTGGGCGTCCGACGCGTCCATCGTGGCCTCCTCGCCCAGCTCCTCCTCGGCCTCGGCCATGCCCTCCTCGAGGTGGACCAGGTCGCCGATGCCGTCGCGACCGCCGCGTCGGTCCGACCACACCGTCACGCCGACCAGCACGATCGACAGCGCCGTGATCGGCCAGCGGTAGTCGGCGATGAACGAGGTGATGTTGCCCAGCAGGTCCTTGAACACGCTGCTGAACGCCCGGATGAGGATCAGCCGGCCGATGGTGCCCACCACGTTGGCCGTGAGGAAGGCGCCGTAGCTCATGCCGGCGGCCCCCGCGAAGAGGCACACCGGGTTGTTCGGCGCGATGGCGACCACCACGAAGCGGGCCTTGTCGAACCAGTGCTCCAGCTGGCGCAGCAGCTCGCCGTAGGTCGGAGCCTTGCGCTCCATCCACCGGATGGCGGCGTCGCCGTACCACCGGCCGATCCAGAAGAAGAACAGGTCCGGGGCGAACAGCCGGGCGAACCCGATCAGGTAGAACGCCGCCGCATCCAGGTTGTTCGATGCGAGGGCCAGGTTCCGGTTGGACGCGTTCATGGCGATCAGCCAGCCCGGGTGCTCCTTCACGAACGAGGCGAAGAGCACGTTCCCCAGGTTCGACAGGACCACCAGGAACACGAGGAACCCGATGGTCGCGTTGCGGGCCGCCTTCGACGGCGGACCCGACGCTGCCGGCGGGGGATCGGCGGCGTGGACCGCAGCGCTCGTCTCGTCCAAGTCGCCAAGTCTGGCAGGCCGCCCGGCACCGGCCGGTCCGCCTCCAGCGGGGCTGCCCGCGGCAGGTTCCAGACAGCTTCGCTAGGTTCCGGAGCAGCCGCCGGATCAACACAAGGGGACCGACACATGCAGGGCTTGATGCAGGACTACCCGCTCACCCTCCCGCACATCTTCCACCGCGCCGAGCGCCTGTTCCCGGACAAGGAGATCGTGACCTCGCTCCCCACCGGTCGCGAGCGCATCACCTACGGAGACTGGGCGGTGCGCACCCGCAAGCTGGGCGGCGTCCTCAACGACCTGGGCATCTCGCCCGACGGGCGCGTCGGCACGTTCTCCTGGAACACCGCCCGCCACCTGGAGCTGTACTTCGCTGCTCCGTGCACCGGTCGGGTGCTGCACACGCTGAACCTCCGGCTGTTTCCCGAGCAGGTCACCTACATCGTGAACCACGCCGAGGACGAGGTGATCTTCGTCGACAAGACCGTGGCCGGCCTGCTCTGGCCGCTGCTGCCCACCTTCGAGACCGTCCGCCACATCGTGGTCATCGACGACGGCGGCCCGTTCGACACCTCCGAGGTGCCCGACGGCATCGAGCTGCACGACTACGAGGAGCTGCTGGCCGCCGCGTCGCCGGTCGAGTTCCACGTCGAGGACGAGAACCTCGCCGCGAGCATGTGCTACACGTCCGGCACCACCGGCAACCCCAAGGGCGTCGTCTACACGCACCGCTCGACGATGCTGCACACCATGGCGGCCATGTTCGCCGACGGGTTCGGCGCCCGGGAGTCCGACCGCATCCTGCCGGTCGTCCCGATGTTCCACGCCAACGCCTGGGGCCTGGCCCACGCCGCCGTCGCCGTCGGCGCCGACCTGGTGATGCCCGGCCCGAACCTGGCCCCCGAGCCCCTCGCCGAGCTCATCGAGTCCGAGAAGGTCACCGTGGCTGCCGGCGTCCCCACCATCTGGATGGGCGTCCTGCCGGCCCTGAAGGGCCGCGACACCTCCGCCCTGCGGGTCATCCCGTGCGGTGGCTCGGCCGTGCCCAAGGCCCTGTCCGAGGCGTTCCGCGAGCAGCTCGGCCTGCCGATCTACCAGGCCTGGGGCATGACCGAGACGTCCCCTGTGGCCACCGTCGGCGAGATCAAGTCCAAGCTCCGGGACCTGCCCGAAGAGGAGCTGGCCGACATCCGGGCCATGCAGGGCCTGCCGCTGTTCGGCGTGGAGCTGCGGGTCCTGTCGCAGGAGGACGGCTCCCCGGTGCCGTGGGACGGCGAGGCCCGCGGCGAGCTGCAGGCCGCCGGCCCGTGGATCGCCCGGGAGTACTACAACGACGACCGCTCGCCCGAGTCGTTCACCGACGACGGCTGGCTGCGCAC
>CALANQ010000416.1 GCA_937926025.1 uncultured Acidimicrobiales bacterium | reverse complement strand
GTCACGCCGAAGGGCACCCGGCCTCCGGGCGCCGTCGGACGGCGCTCGCTCCGCGAGGCCGCGGCCGTCGACCACCACCTCGACGCCGCCCCGCCCCGGCGGATGACCGGCCGGGCGCTGCCGCCCGCCGCCATCCGCCAGCGGTCGGGCCACCGGGGGTAGTCGCTACCCGGGCTCGGTCACGGCACCAAGATGGGTGCCGTGACCGAGCCGACCACCCCGCCGTCTCGCGCCCTCGCCCTGGCGGTGGTGCTGGCGGCCACGGCCGGGTTCGTGGACGCCCACGTGTACCTGTTCGTGGTGCCCGTGTTCGTGGCGAACCAGAGCGGCAACCTGATCGGGCTCGGCATGACCACCGGTCAGGAGCAGTGGCACGACGCCGCCAGCGCCCTGGTCGCCATCGCCTCGTTCATCGTCGGTGTCCTGGCCGCCACTACCTTCCTGCGGCGCGACCGGGCCCGCGGCGTGCCCGCCCGCGTCTACCCGCTGCTGCAGATCGAGGCCGCCGCCCTGCTGGTGCTGGGCCTCGGCCTCTGGATCGTGGACCCCACCATCTCGCACGGCTGGCGGGTGATCGACCTGCTGGTGATCTTCGTGGGCGCCGGGGCCATGGGCGTCCAGTCGGCGTCGCTGCGCTCCGTCGGCAGCGTGTCCATCACCACCACCTACGGCACCGGCGCCCTCGTCCGGGTGGGGGAGAAGCTGGCTGCGCCCCTCCGCACCGGCGATGCCGTCCCCGACCCGCAGCGCATGCGTACCGTCGCCGTGCTGGCCGTGGTCCTCGGCAGCTACGTGGGCGGCGCCGCCCTCTCCGCCGCGCTCGGTTCCGCCCACTGGCTGGTCCTGATCCCGGCCCTCGCCATGGTCGGGGCCGCCATCGCCGCCCGGGCCGACGCCATCACCTGATCCCGCTTGCGATGAGAACCGGCCCGCTCGGCCGTCTGCCCGTCGTCCGCCTCACCACCAAGGAGCCACCTCCGTGCGACCCCTCCGGTACTCCATCAACGTCGGCCTCGACGGCTGCTGCGACCACACGATCTTCCAGGCCGGCGAGGACCTCCACCGCCACCACGCCGCCAACCTGGAGCGGGCCGACGCCATGCTCTCGGGCCGGGTGATCTACCAGATGATGGAGGAGGCGTGGCGGCCCGCCCCCGACGGCGCGTGGCCCGACTGGATGGACGACTGGATGGTGCCGTG
>CALANQ010000415.1 GCA_937926025.1 uncultured Acidimicrobiales bacterium | reverse complement strand
CGTCGGAGAAGTGGTCCCAGAACCCGGCGTCGAGGTACGTGACCGCCTCCACCGCGGTCAGCACCCCGTCGCGGACCGACGCGCCGTCGAGGGCGGGCAGCAGCGAACGGCCGCGGAGGTCCGGGTGCTCGGTGGCCCGGGCGGCCTCGTCCAACCCGGCGATGTCCAGCAGGGTGGGTGCCAGGTCGACCGCCGAGGCGAGCGACGGCGCCTCCACCCCCTTCGGACCGTCGGGGTGCACGACGATGAGCGGCACGTGGAAGTTCTCGTCGTAGACGAGGTTGCCCTTCTGGCGCAGCCCGTGCGACCCCACCAGGTCGCCGTGGTCTGCGGTGAAGATCACCACCGTGTCGTCGGCCTGGCCCGATGCGGCCAGCGCGTCGAGCACCAGGTCGATGCTGCGGTCCACGTCCCGCACGCAGTTCAGGTAGAAGGACAGCCCCTCGAGCCAGTGATCGTCGCCCGACACCGGGCCGAAGGTGGCGTCGGTGACCGCGGCGTACTCGCGCACCGCCGGCGCCGCGCCGGAGAGGTCGTCGGCCACCGAGCCCGGGAGGTCCACGTCCCACCGCTGCTCGTAGAGCGGCACCGGGGCCGGGGGCTTGGTGATGACCGCATGGGCCAGGTTCGGCGGCAGGTGGATCTGCGGCGTGCCGCCGTAGTCGAAGCTCATGATGTCGTGCGGGTTCACGAAGTTGACGGCCAGGAACCACGATGACTCCTCGGCCACCACCGGTGCCCGCTCCCGGAGCCACTTCACCGCCTGCCCGGCGATCACCGGGTCGACCCGCAGCCCGGCCCACGCACCGCCGTCGATGTCGCCCCAGTCGTTCCACTCGGAGAACCCGTAGGGCTCCAGCGCGTCGACGGTGGAGGGGTCGCCCGGCTGCTTGTACAGCTTCGACAGGTGCCACTTCCCCTGGTAGCTGCAGTAGTAGCCGGCGCTCCGGAGCATGGTGCCGATGGTGCCGAGCGCCGGATCGAGCGGGTCGACGTAGGGCATGTTGTCGTTGTCGTGGATCTCGGTGACGGGCATGTGGCGGCCCGTGTAGATCACCGATCGCGACGAGCTGCACATCGCCGAGGCCGCGTAGTAGTTGGGGAACGACACGCCCCGGGCCGCCAGCCGCTCGTGAGCGGGCAGCGAGTACCCGGCTGCGGCGGGCAGGTGGTAGCGCTCCTCGTCGGTGACGATCAGCACGATGTTCGGTCGCTTGCCCACGGTGGCCTCCCCAGCTCGGCCGCTCAGTCTGGACCACCCCGACGGCCCGCGGCGAGCACCCCGGACAGGCCGCCCGCGGTCAGGCCGGGCGGAGGTGCTGGGCGATCCTCGCCTGGAGGGCGTCGCTGGTGGGATCGGTCCAGACGGCCACGTGGGTGCCGCCGGCCACGGAGACCAGCTCGGCGTCGGCCAGCGCCGCCAAGGCGTGGTCGCTCTGCTCGGCGGGCACGTCGCCATCGGCGTCGCCGTGGACCAGCAGCACCGGTGCCCGCACCCCGCCGAGGCCGAGGTCGCCGATCTCGGGGAACCGCGCCTGGTCGTTCGCCAGACCGGCGTGGCGCTCCGGTCCGGTAACCAGCTCGGAGAGCGACAGGACGAACGCCCGCTTGGCGTCGTCGTGCCAGATGTGGTCCACCAGCTCCTTCAGCTGGTGCTTGTCGAGGTCGCCCTCCTCCTTGGCCAGCGACGAGACGACCGTCTTCGGCGCGTGGTGGACCAGCTCCTTCATGATCCAGCGCCCGGCCTTGCCCGCCATGAGCAGCGATTCGCTGGTGCCCTCGAACGTGTAGTCGTGGCTGACGGCGGCGATGGCCGCGATGGCCGCGACCCGGTCGGGGTGCGCGGACGCCAGGGCGTAGGTGGACGGGCCGCCGCCGGACCAGCAGGCGACCGCCACCGAGTCCAGCCCCAGGGTGTCGAGCAGGGCGGCGTGCAGCTCGGCCTGCGCCGCCGGGTCCGCGTTGGCATCGGTCAGCGGCGTGCCGCCGTAGCCGGGGCGCGACGGGGCGATGACGCGGAACCCGGCGTCCACCAGGAACGCCGACATGAGGGCCGCCTGGTCCGCGCCGCCGGGCGAGCCGTGCACGAACAGCACGGCGGGGCCGCTGCCGTCATCGGCGTACTCGACGGTGCCCGCCGCGGTGTCGGTGGTGTGCAGGTCGGTGGTCATCAGCGTGCTCCTGGTGGGGTCGAGAAGATCGGTTTTGTAACCTGTCGGTCACAACGATGGGGAGGTCGAAGCCGGTGGCGACGCGAGGTCCGTACCGCAAGGGCGAGGTGGTGCGGGAGGAGATCCTCCAGGCCGCCGACGAGCTGCTCTCCGAGCGGCTGCCGGCGGAGGTGTCGGTGCGCGACGTCGCCGAGCGCGCCGGCGTCCAGCACTCTGTGGTGCACCGCCACTTCGAGACGAAGGACCGGCTGCTGGCCGAGGTGGTGAAGCGCACCGCCGAGCGCTACGCCGACGCCATCGCCGAGGGCGACGATCCCGCCGCCGGCTTCGTCGCCGGCATGACCTACATGGCCGACCACCGGGCCGCGTTCTCCGCCCTGGCCCGCACCGTGGCCAGCGCGTCGGTGCGCGACGACATCGACCGGTTCCCCGGCTTCGAGACCCACCTGCGCCGCCTCGCCCCGGATGCCGTCGACGACACCAGCCCGGTGCCGGACCCCGCACCCGGCGAGCCGGTCGATCCCCGGGCGCTCGGCGCCGCCCTGATGGCGCTCACCTCCGGCTGGGCGTTCCTGGAGGACTGGTGGCTGGCATCGGCGGGCCTGCGGCCGTCGGACCGCGAGGCCGTCCGGGCCCAGGTGGCCGTGATCATCCAGCAGCTGATCGATCACCACGCACCCCCTCCCTGACCCCGCACGCGGGTTCCCTCCCGCGCCCCTCCGCACGATTTGTAACCCGTCGGTCGCAACCTGTCAACGCCCTCTCCGCCTGCGGAGCCGCAGCCCCACGCGCCGGTCGGCCTGACCGTCGCTCCGACGGAGGGGCGCACCGTGCCGGTAGGTTGGGCCGATGCCACCGAGGCGAACAGGCCGCCACGGAGCCGGCCGGTGAGCCTCCCGATCGAGCAGTACGCGCTGCTCTCGGACCTCGAGTCCGCAGCGCTCGTCGGCACCGACGGCTCCATCGACTGGCTCACCTTCCCCCGCTTCGACTCCCCCGCCTGCTTCGCCGCGCTGCTCGGGCGCCGGGAGAACGGACGCTGGCTCCTCGCTCCCGAGGGCGAGGTGACCCGGGTCCAGCGCCGCTACCGAGGCGACTCGCTGGTGCTCGAGACCACGTTCGAGTGCGCCGACGGTGAGGTCGCCGTCATCGACTGCATGCCGCCCCGCGACGCCCACCTCGACATCGTCCGTGTGGTCGAGGGTCGTCGCGGCACGGTGCGGATGCGGACGGAGCTGATCGCCCGGTTCGGGTACGGGTCGGTGGTGCCCTGGGTGCGCACCGTCGACGGCGCCTGGCTGGCGATCGCCGGCCCCGACGCGCTCCGCCTGGCCAGCCCCATCGACCTGCACGGCGAGGGCGACGGCGACCTGCGGCGCTCCGTCGGGGAGTTCACGGTGCGCGCCGGCCAGCAGGTGCCGTTCACGCTCACCTGGTTCCCGTCCCACGAGCCGTGCCCCGAACCGCCCGAGGCCGCCGGCGCCATCCGGGCGGCCGAGGCCTGGTGGCACGAGTGGTCCAGCCAGACCACCTACGACGGGCCGTGGGCCGACGAGGTCCGGAGCTCGTTGACCGTGCTGAAGGGGCTGACCCACGAGGCCACCGGCGGCATCTGCGCAGCGGCCACCACCTCCCTGCCCGAGGAGCTGGGCGGCGTCCGCAACTGGGACTACCGGTACTGCTGGCTCCGCGACGCGACGTTCACGCTCACCGCGCTGCTCGACGCCGGCCACACCGACGAGGCGCTGGCGTGGCGCGACTGGCTCCTGCGCGCGGTGGCGGGCGACCCCGCGGACCTGCAGATCATGTACGGCCTGGCCGGCGAGCGGGACCTCGGCGAACGGGAGCTGGGCTGGCTGCCCGGCTACGAGGGATCCGCGCCCGTCCGGGCGGGCAACGCGGCGGCCGGCCAGTTCCAGCTCGACGTCTACGGCGAGGTGGTCGACGCCCTCCACCAGGGCGCGCTGAGCGGCCTGGCGCTCGACGACGACGCCTGGGAGCTCCAGCGCGTCCTGCTCGACCACCTCGAAGGCGCGTGGCGGGAGCCCGACGAGGGGATCTGGGAGGTCCGGGGTCCCCGACAGCACTTCACCCACTCCAAGGTCATGGCCTGGGTGGCCGCCGACCGGGCCATCAGCACGGCCCAGCAGTACGGCCTCGACGGTCCCGTCGACCGGTGGCGGGCGCTGCGCGAGGAGATCCACCGCGACGTCCTCGAGCACGGCGTCGACGCCGACGGTCGGCTGGTCCAGTCGTACGGCTCGAGGGAGCTCGATGCCAGCCTGCTGCTCGTGCCGCTCGTCGGCTTCCTCCCGGTGACCGACCCCCGGGTGGCCCGCACCGTGGCCGCCATCGAGCAGGAGCTGGTGATCGACGACCTGGTGCTCCGCTACCGACCGGAGTCGACCGTCGACGGCCTGCCCGGAGGCGAGGGCACGTTCCTGCTGTGCACGTTCTGGCTCGCCGACGTGCAGGCGCTGCAGGGCCGCCATCAAGAGGCCCGAGCCCGGTTCGAGCGCCTGCTCGGGCTGCGCAACGACGTCGGCCTGCTAGCCGAGCAGTACGACCCGTCGTCGGGCCGGCTGCTCGGGAACTTCCCACAGGCGTTCTCGCACACCGCGATCATCAACACCGCGATCACCCTCGCCGACCACAGCGGCCACGCCCGGCGGGCCGACGGCGTCGAGACCCGCACCGGCCCGCCACGCGGGCGACCCGACCCCCAACACCAGGAGGATGCGCCGTGCTGACCGTCGGCGTCGACATCGGAGGAACCAACATCGGGATCGGGATCGTCGACGACGACCACCGGGTCCGGGCCCGGGCCAAGCAGCCCACGCCGCAGGGCGGCCCGGACGAGACCGTCGAGGTCATCGTCGACGCGATCCGCGAGGCCACCGGGGGCGAGGAGATCGCCGCGGTCGGCGTCGGGATCCCCGGCGCGGTCCGAGACGGCCAGGTCGTGCGCACGCCGAACCTGCCCGGATGGGAGGCGCCGCTGGAGTTCGCCGGTCCCCTCGGCGCCGCGCTCGGCGTGCCCGTCGCCCTCGGCAACGACGTCGACGTGGGCCTGCTCGGCGAGTTCGTCGCCGGCACCGCCCGGGAGGGCCGCAACGTCATGGGCGTGTGGCTGGGGACCGGCATCGGCGGCGCGCTCATCCTCGAAGGTCGGCCGTACCACGGCTCCGGCGGCGCGGCGGGCGAGTTCGGGCACATGACCATCGACCCCAACGGCCCCCTGTGCAGCTGCGGGCACCGGGGGTGCATCGAGGCGTACGCAGGCCGCCGGTCGATGACCGCGGCAGCCCGAGCCATCGCCGACTCCGGGCGGGCCACGTCCCTGTTCGCCATCCAGCACCACGAGCACAAGGAGCGGGCCACGTCCAAGGTGTGGGCGCGGGCGCTCGACGACGGCGACGAGGTCGCCACCGAGCTGTTCGACGGGGCGGTGGAGGCGCTCGGCATCGGCCTGGCGTCGGTGGCGAACCTACTCGACGCCACGCAGGGCGCGGGGGGCGGCGGCATGGACGAGAAGCTGGGCGACCCGCTGGCCGAGCGCATCGAGGAGGCCACCCGGCCCTGGCTGTTCCACGCCAACCCGGACCTGCGCTTCGCCGTGTCCGCCCTGGGTGACGACGCCGGCACGGTCGGGGCCGCCGCGCTCGCCCGTGCCGAGGTGCTCACCAGCTGAGCACGGACCCGCCTGACGCGCCCGCCGTCCGCGTCGCCTCAGCGCCGGGGGATCACCGGGACCAGCAGGTGCGCCGGCCGGTCCGGACCCCAGTGCAGCGTGGCGGTGCCCCGGGTGGCCGTCCGGTAGTGCGCCGGGAACTGCCCGGTGATCGGGTTGCGGGGTGACAGCCACCGGCCAGCGACCACCAACCGGACCTGATCGCCGGTGTGGAACCGGGTCGCCGAGGGACCCAGCGCGATGTCCACGGGTACCACGGCCCCGGCGGCGACCGGCTGGCGCTGCGTGCAGGACGGGACCGGTTGGAACGGCCGGGACCGCTCCGGGTCCAGGGCGCGGAGGGCGACGTTCTGCCAGCCGGTCGTAACCCGGTCCCGCCCGAAGCCGTACGACCCCTCGAACGGCACGAACCGCCCCGCCCGCCACAGCTCGACGCCCACCACCAGGTCGGCGTCGTCGGTGCCGTCGAGCCCGACGAACAGCTGCAGCGCCATCGGCCCGGTCAGCTCCAGGTCCTCGGGCAGCGTCCACCCGAACCGGAGGCCGCCGCCTCGCAGCGCGAACGAGGCATCGCCCGCGGCGGCGGGTGGCTCCTCGGCCAACCCGGCGGCCGTCAGGTAGCGGGGCGTCCACACCGTGCGCGCCAGCGGCCAGGTCTCCTCGTCGCGCACCTCGACGATGCCGTCGCGACGGTCCCGCACCTCGAGGCGCACCCGAGGCAGGACGGCATCGCCGTCGCGCAGGTGCCGGTCGAGGAACCGCAGCTGCACGTCCTTGGCGGCGTCGTCATAGAACGTGGCCCACTTGCCGCCGCGGTGGGTGTGGAGGTGCTTCTCCACCGAGCTGATCCGCTCGAACCCGTCGATCGAACCCCGGCTGTGCAGGTTGTTGTCCGAGAAGCTCCCGCAGATGAGCGCCGGCACCTCGATCGCCTCGAGGTCCGGCTCCAGGGACCGCCACCAATCGTCGTGCAGCGGGCGCCGCCGGCTCTCCTCCAGCAGCGAGTACCGCTGCCGGGTCTTGCGGAGCCCGACGTTCCACAGCTTCAGGAACCCGTCCTCGGCCACGCCACCAGGCCGCAGCAGGCCCCGGTACGCACTGGTGAAG
The DNA here is from genome assembly GCA_937926025.1 of uncultured Acidimicrobiales bacterium. Lineage (GTDB taxonomy): Bacteria > Actinomycetota > Acidimicrobiia > Acidimicrobiales > Iamiaceae > Aquihabitans. Next base: position 1,405 of record CALANQ010000415.1, on the reverse strand, counting down.
CCCTCCCACGGCACCATCGCCCGCAGCGACGGCGGCCGGGTGGCGGCCGCTCCCCACTGCGAGAGCGCCAGGTAGGACACGCCGAGCAGACCGACCGCGCCCGTGCTCCACGCCTGCGACCCGGCCCACTCCACCAGGTCGTGGACGTCCTCGGCCTCCTGCCGGGACAGCAGCGAGCCGGTGCCGTCGGAGGTGCCGCAGCCGCGCAGGTCGGCGTTGACCACGGCGTACCCCTGCTGCACCCACCACCACGGATCGGGCGCCTCCCAGGTGGTCAGCGAGGAGAACCGGACCGGCGCCGTCTGGCGGAGCACCCGGTACTGGAACGACACCTTCCAGCGCCCGCCTCGGACCCTCCGCGGCAGGTCGTCCTTGCCGTACGGGTGGGCGCTCACCAGCACCGGCACCGGCTCGGACCCGGCGGGCCGGTAGACGTTGACCCGCAGGACCGTGCCGTCGCGGGTCACCACCTCCCGGTCGACCTCTGCGATCAGCTCGCCGGGCTGGGGCTCGACCACCTCCACCCGGGGCCGGACGATGCCGCGGATCCGCTCCCGCGCGTACGCCGCCCGTCCCGGTCGTCGCCACGGCCGGTCCGGCGCCACCGCGTCGTGCTCGCTCACCGGGGCCCTCCTTCGCCGACGTGGTCGCACCAGCGTGCCACCGGGAGCGGCGGGTCGGGACCACCGCGGCTCAGCCCTTGGGCCCGCCCTTGTCCTTGCCGCCGGCCTTCCCCTTCGGATCGGCCTTGGGTGCCGGGCCGGTCGGTGCGGTGGGGGCGGGGCTGGTGGGCGCCACGGTCGCCGGCGGCGTCGCCGTCGTCGTCGTGGCGACCGGCTCGGTGGTGGTGGTGGTGGCGGCGGCGGTCGACGGCGTCGTCGTGGACCCGGACGTCACCGGTCCGCCGTCGGATCCGCCTCCCCGGGCGAAGGCACCGACGGCGAGGGCGGCGACGATGAGGACGACGGCCAGGATCACCGCCGTGGACCGTCCCCGGCGGTCGGTCGGCTCGCGCTCGAGCACCGCCGTGGGCGGGCCGGGGGTGGCGATCGTCTCCGTCGCCCCCGCCGCGGCCGCGACCGTCGCCGCGCCCCCACCGGGTCCCTCCCGCGCGGCATCGGGGACGGGTGCAGCCCCGGCCCACGTCGGATCGGTGTCGGCGGCGCCCACCGCGGCGGCCATCGCTGCCGCCGAGGCGTAGCGGGCGGCGGGATCGGCGGAGGTGGCCCGGGCGGCGACGGCGCGCAGCGCCGGGTCCGCGTCCGGGCGACCGTCGAGCGCCTCCGCCAGCACCGCGCCCGCGCTGTACAGGTCGCTGGCCGGCGTGGCGGGTCGGCCCGCCAGACGCTCGGGCGCCATGTAGCGCGGCGTGCCGACCAGCACGCCGGTGCGGGTCCGGTCGGAG
>CALANQ010000414.1 GCA_937926025.1 uncultured Acidimicrobiales bacterium | reverse complement strand
GCGCCCACGGAGAACGCCACCAGGACAGCCTCCAGGTCGGCCACCACGGCCCGGAGCCGCTCGTAGGCCACGCCGAGGTCGGCGGGCAGATCGGTGGGAGGTGCGGGCGGGTCGCCCAGCGCGGTCACGACGCGATCAGTCCGGGACGCCCGCCGCGTCGAGCACCTCGCCCACGCTGCCCACGGCGCCGGCGATGAACGGGCCGAAGTCCGCGTAGCGGGCCGAGGCCTCGTCGAAGCGCATCGTGTACACGACCTCCTTAAGGTCGTCGGGCTTCTGGGCGAACAGCGTGACGCCCCACTCGTAGTCGTCGACGCCGGCCGACCCGGTGATGAGCTGCACGATGCGACCGGCGAACTTCCGGCCGCTGGCGCCGTGCTCCATCATCAGGTCCTTGCGCTCGTCGAACGGCAGCGTGAACCAGTTGTCGTCGCCCTCGCGCTTCTTGGACATCGGGTAGAAGCACCAGGCGTTCATGCCCTCGGGCGGCAGCACCGGGTACAGACGGGCGTTGGCCATCTGCTCCGGCAGGCCCTTGGCGTACTCGGACAGCTCGGTCATCGACACGTACGAGTCGATGATGGTCATCCCGGCCACCTGCACGGCGGTCTGGAACGCCTTGAGCTTCCACCAGTCGCGCCCCAGCACCATGAACGCCACGTCGGCCTTGTGGCCCAGGACGGCGACGGGCACCACCTGCAGGTCGTCGGCCTCGGCCGCCTTCACCGCGGCCTCGATCCCGGCCCGGTCGGTGCCCTCACCGACGGTGCAGAACAGGTGGATCACGCCGATCCCGACGGAGGCTTCCAGTGCTTCAGGCATGTGACGAGGCTACCGCCGGCCCCTCCCGGCCACCCCAGCCGGAACCCGGGATCGTGGACCGGACGGGTGGGTCAGCCGCTGGCGGTGTCGCCGTGGAGGGGCACCACGTTGGACACCTCGGCCGCCGGGACCTGCGGGTTCGCCATCCCGTCGCGACCCTCCCGGAGCAGGCGCCGCCACCGCTTGCTGTCGAACTTCACGGGATCCGTGGTGGCGATGAAGCCGTTGAGGAGCTCCAGGAACCGGTCGGGGTCCTGGTGGTGCGGGAAGTGGCCGGCGTCGGCGAACACCTCGAGCTGGCTGCCCGGCATCATGTCGTGGGCCAGCTGGGCGTGGGCCACCGGGATGACGGCGTCGTGCGCACCCCAGATGAGCAGCACCGGCATGGCCTCGGCCAGGTAGCTGCGGTCCAGCATGGTGACGACCTGGCCCCGCCAGTCCACCACCGAGCGCAACGTGCGAGAGAAGGCCCCGCGGGCGGCCACATCGGGGAGGGCGTCGAGCACCCGGCTGAGCTCCTCGGCATCGCGACCGATGTCCGTGCCGCTGCGGCGCAGCACCTCGATGCCGCCCATCGCCGCAAGCTTCACCGGCGGCAGCTTCAGCAGCGGGAGGAACACGTCGGCCGCCGGGGTCGAGGCCAGGCGCAGGAACGGGCTGACCTCACGGGACACGCCGCCGCTGGACACCAGCACCAGCCGTTGGACCCGGGTCGGGTGCTGGTAGGTCATCTGCGCGGCGACGCCGCCGCCCAGCGAGTGGCCCACCACCGTGGCCTGGTCGAAGCCGAGCACGTCGAGCAGGTCCCGCATGCCGTTGGCGTAGGCGGCCACCGAGTAGTCGGCCCGCGGCTTGTCGGACTCGCCGTGGCCGAGCAGGTCCGGGGCGATCACCGTGTAGTGCTCGGCGAGCGGCCGCATCAGCGGCACCCAGCTGGCCGAGCTGTCGCCGATGCCGTGCAGCAGGAGCAGCGCCGGCCCCGACCCGCACATCCGGTACGCCCGCTTGTGGCCGTGGATGGTGACGAACCGGGTGGTGGTGTCGAACGGCTTCGACCGGGCCCTGCGCCGCCTCGATGGTGCTGCCATGTCCGTACCTCCCCGAAGTGGCCCTGCCGGGCGACCACGTCATCCCCGTGGGTGGAAACGGTATTCGCCAGGCGTGTCGGAACCCGCACCCGCGCATGAACGCTGCGTGTCGGGGCCGGCCCGTGAGGCCCGACGGGCCGCCGGGGACCGGACACCCTTCCAGAAACTGATACCGTTGTCAGTGGCGCTGAAGCTCCCCGTTCGGTCGTCCGCCAGCCATCGATTCCGATGGCGCCCCCGAACCAGGAAGCACCCCACGATGATCACCATGCGTTCGCTCCCGCCTGGAGCCATGGGACCCGCGCCGCACCGCAGCCCGCACCGTCACGACCGCACCGAGCGGTCACCTGGGCGGATCCGGACCGGTCTCCGACGGGCCCGGACGGCGCTCGCTTCCCGCCGTCGTCGGGAGGTGGCGGCACCGGTCGTGCCGGCGCCGTCGACCCTGGCCGACTGAACCCGGTTCCGGGCTCGGGGTCAGCCCCAGCCCTCGGGCTTTGACCCCGAACGGAGAGGCAGTCGCCGCCCCAACCCGGTTCAGACGCCGTCCGGCCGCGGCCGGCGGCACCGGAGACGCGGCGGTGGCCGGCCCCTTCGGGCCGGCCACCGTCTGACTGCTCGGGATCTCGCCCCGAGGGGCGGAGGATCAGAAGTCCTCCATGCCTCCGCCCGGCATGCCGGCGCCGGCCGACTCCTCGGGCTTGTCGGCGATGACGGCCTCGGTGGTGAGGAAGAGCGCCGCGATGGACGCCGCGTTCTGGAGCGCCGAACGGGTCACCTTGGCGGCGTCGGGCACGGCCGGCAGCATCTCGCCGTAGGTGTCGTCGGCGGCGTTGTAGCCCTGGGTGCCGGTGAGGTCCTTCACCTTGGAGACCACCACGCCGCCCTCGAGGCCGGCGTTGAGGGCGATCTGCTTCAGCGGGGCCTCGACGGCACGAGCGACCAGCTTGGCGCCGGTGGCGATGTCGCCCTCGAGCTTCTCGGCGGCATCGAGGATGGCGGCCTGCGACCGGATGAGGGCCACGCCACCGCCGGGCACGACGCCCTCTTCGATGGCGGCCTTCGCGGTGGAGACGGCGTCTTCGATGCGGTGCTTCTTCTCCTTGAGCTCCGTCTCGGTGGCGGCGCCGACCTTGAGGACGGCCACACCGCCGGACAGCTTGGCGAGGCGCTCCTGGAGCTTCTCGCGGTCGTAGTCGGAGTCGGTGTTGTCGATCTCGGCCTTGATCTGGTTCACCCGGCCGGCGATGTCCTCGTCGGAGCCGCCACCCTCGACGATGGTGGTCTCGTCCTTGGTGATGATGACCTTCTTGGCCGAGCCGAGGAGGTCCAGCGTGGTGGCGTCGAGCTTGAGGCCGACGTCCTCGCTGATGACCTGGCCGCCGGTGAGCAGCGCGATGTCCTGGAGCATGGCCTTGCGGCGCTCGCCGAAGCCGGGGGCCTTGACGGCGACCGAGCGGAACGTGCCGCGGATCTTGTTGACCACCAGGGTGGAGAGCGCCTCGCCCTCGACGTCCTCGGCGATGATCACCAGCGGCTTGCCGCCCTGCATGACCTTCTCCAGCACGGGCACGAGGTCCCGCACGGCCGAGATCTTGCCGGACACCAGCAGCAGGTAGGCGTCGTCGAGGACGGCCTCCATGCGCTCGGGGTCGGTGACGAAGTACGGGGAGATGTAGCCCTTGTCGAAGCGCATGCCCTCGACGAAGTCGGTCTCGATGCCGAAGGTGTTCGACTCCTCGACGGTGATGACGCCGTCGCGGCCGACCTTGTCCATGGCCTCCGCGATGGCGTTGCCGATCTCCGCATCGTTGTTGGCGGAGATGGAGGCGACCTTGGCGATCTGCTCCTTGTCGTCGATCTCGACGGACAGGGCGTGGATGCTGTTGACCGCGGCCTCGACGGCGGCCTCGATGCCCCGCTTGAGGTCCATGGGGTTGGCGCCGGCGGCCACGTTCTTCAGGCCTTCGGTGACCATGGCCCGGGCGAGGACGGTGGCGGTGGTGGTGCCGTCACCGGCGACGTCGTCGGTCTTCTTGGCGACCTCCTTGACCAGCTCGGCGCCGATCTTCTCGTAGGGGTCCTCGAGGTCGATGTCCTTGGCGACGGACACGCCGTCCTTGGTGATGGTGGGGGCGCCCCACTTCTTCTCGAGCACGACGTTGCGGCCCTTCGGGCCGAGGGTGACGGCGACGGCGTCGGCAAGCTGGTTCATGCCGGATTCGAGGGCACGACGGGCCTGCTCGTCGAAAGCGATGATCTTGGGCATCCCTGGGTTCTCCTGGAGACGGATGACGGTGGGCTGGGCCCCTCCCGGAGCCGCTAGCACTCCCCTTCTGAGAGTGCTAACAGCCAACCACGTCCGGCCTCCGTTAGCAACCGCGCCCCGAGACTGCTAACCGTCCACCGGCGCTCGAGCGCCCCGTCGCCACGCAGAGCGAGCCAAACGAGTCGTTCGACCCATGTCGCCGCCACGCTCTGCACCGATGGAGAGGGGTCGCACCGCTCCGGCGAGGCGACGTGTGCGGGCGGGCCCCCAGCAGTTGGAGGGAGACTGCTGGGAGCCCGCCGCCAATCCCTGGACGTCGCCGGCGGGGCAACGGGCCGCCCGCTCACCCGGGCCGCCGCGACCCCCGCCGGCCACGTCTGCCGACATCGGGCTCGATCGCCACGGCGCAGGTCGCGAGGCGCTGCTTCCACCCGTTCGCCGGCGCCCCGGGCGAGGAGGCGAGCACCTCTCTGCGTGGTCGGCCGACCGCGCCGCGGGTTGTCCGGTGCACGGGTGGGTGGGGCGCCCTACCCTCACCCGATCGGGCGGGGGGGGACTGCATCGTGAGCGGAATCGTGGGACCGGACGACCAGCAGGAGCGGGTCGCCTCGCTCGAGGCACGCGTCGACGAGCTGTTGGGCGTCGTGACCGCCCTGAGCGCCGAGGTCGATCGGCTGCGGGCGACCGCGACCCCGCCGGCGCCGCCCAGCGCCGCCGCTGGGTCCGCGAGCACGTCCGAGGAGGCCGTGCCACCGGCGGTCCCTGCCATCGGCCGCCGCCGTCTGCTCCTCGGGGGAGGTGCCGCCGCGGTCGCGACGGCCGCCGTCGTCGCCACGTCGGCCACCCCGGCCGCGGCCGCGAACGGCGGTGCGCTGATCATGGGCGTCGACACGAACACCTCGACCGCCCGCACCAAGTGGGAGCCGACCACCGCCGACGGCGTCCCAGGGGTGTGGATCGAGCAGAAGGGCGACGGCGAGGCGCTGCGGGTGTGGTCTGGTTACGGTGCTGCGGTCACCGGCTACGCCGGCGAGGGTGCCGGCGTGTTCGGCCAGAGCGACTCCGGCCGGGGGGTCTACGGCACCTCGCCCGCTGGCGGCGTCGAAGGCCTGAGCATCAACGCGCCGGGCGTGGCCGGGGTGTCCACCACCGGCCACGGCGTCTCCGGCACCTCGGCCTCCGGGATCGGGGTCTTCGGTCGCTCGAACGGAGCGGCGCCGGGCGTGCGCGGCATGGGCGATGACACCATCGGCGTGTGGGGCAGCGGGCCGGAGATCGGCGTGTACGGGGAGGGCGAGGACACCGGGGTCCTGGGCGAGGGCCGCCTCGGCCTCGACTCGTACGCCACGGACGTGCACCTGCGGATGGGCTCGCCGGACCCGCGCTCCGCTCCGACCGGTGATGCCACCGCACACCTGGCTGGCGACCTGGTGCGCGACAGCGCCGGCGACCTGTGGATCTGCGTGGTCGACGGGACGCCGGGCACCTGGCGCAAGCTCGCGGGGCCGGCGTCTGCTGGGGCGTTCCACCTGCTGGCGAACCCGGTGCGCGTCTACGACTCGCGCCCGGGCACCCCGCCCGCGGTCGGGTCGAAGACGAAGCTCTCGGGCAACACGGCTCGCCTGCTGTCGGTCAGGGCCAACAGCAGCGGCGTGCCGGCGGGGGCGAGCGCCGTCGCCGTCACCCTGCTGCTGGTCAACGCATCGAGCGCCGGGGGCAACTTCACGATCTGGGCGGGGGGCGCGCCGCGCCGGTCGGCCAACGCCATGGTGTGGGGCGGGACGGCCGGGCGCTTCGCGAGCACCGCCACCACCCGCATCAGCGCGACCGGCACCGTCAACGTCGCCGCCAGCGCCTCCACCGACCTCGCCCTGGACATCGTCGGCTACTACCGCTGAGCCCGGGGCCTCTCCCCCGCCGGGCGGGGGAGGTGGACGGTCAGCAGCCGCCGGCGACGGCGGGGATGATGCTGACGGTCTCGCCGTCGGCCACGGGGGTGTCGAGACCGTCGCGGAAGCGGACGTCGTCATCGGCCACGTAGAGGTTGACGAAGCGACGGAGGCCACCCTGGTCGTCGAGCAGGCGGGCCTTGAAACCCGGGTGGGCGTCCTCGAGCGCGGTCAGCACCTCGCCCACGGTGGCGCCCTCGAGCGCGACCTCCGACGCGCCGCCCGTGAGGGTGCGCAGGGTGGTGGGGACTCGGACGGTGACGCTCATCGACGGGGAACCTCGGCTCGTACTCCACCCGGCGACCGCCGGGCCGCGGGTGATCGTAGTGGCACCCCTCGGACGTTCCACCATGGGAGGTCGGACAGAACGACAGGTTCGCGTGGGGCTGCCTTCACGATGGCGCAACGCTGACGACCCAGGCCATCTTTACGGTGGGGTACGAGGTGCAACGGGGAAGACGTCCCAGCGCCACGGCAACCGCCAGGCACCCGTCTTGCCCGGGAAGGGTTGAACGATGACGATGACCCCCATGACCACGTCGAGCGAGCGGCAGGGGTTGCGTTCGCACCCCGAGCATGCGTTCGACCTCGCCACCGTGCTGGCCACCAAGGCGGCGACCGGCACCACCGTGTCCGCCTGCATCCCCGCCCGCAACGAGGACGCCACCGTCGGCTTCGTCGTCGCCGCCATCCGCAACGCCCTCATCGACGGGGCCATCGCCGCCCACGGCACCGCCCTGGTCGACGAGATCGTCGTCGTCGACGACCACTCCACCGACGACACCGCCGACGTCGCCCGAGCGGCGGGCGCCCGGGTGGTGGACGCCGCCTCGGTCCTGACCCACCACGGCCAGGGCCACGGCAAGGGCGAGGCGCTGTGGAAGTCGGTGCACGAGTCGTCGGGCGACATCGTGGTGTGGGTCGATGCTGACATCGTCGATTTCGACCCGGACTTCATCCTCGGCATGGTCGGCGCCCTGGTGTGCGACCCCGGCGTCGACTTCGTGAAGGGCCACTACCACCGGCCCGAGGCCAACGGCGTGGGCGGCGGCCGGGTCACCGAGCTGCTCGCCCGCCCGCTCCTCTCCCTCTACTTCCCGGAGCTGGCCGAGATCGCCCAGCCGCTGGCCGGCGAGTACGCCGGACGGCGCACCCTGCTGGAGCGGCTGCCGTTCGTGGTGGGCTACGGGGTGGACGTCGCCCTGCTGATCGACGCCATGCGGGTGGCCGGCATCGAGCGCATCGCCCAGGTCGACCTCGGCGTCCGCCACCACCGCAACCGCACGCTCGACGAGCTCGGACCCCAGGCGCTCGCCGTGGGCCAGGCGATCCTCGACCGGGCCGGGGTCCGCCCCGATGGCACGGCGATCCTCCACCGCCCGGGCCGCGAGCCGCTGCCGGTGCCCATGCACGAACGGCCCCCGCTCAACACCCTCTGACCACGAGCGGCCCTCGGCCAGACGTGCGACGATCAGCCGATGAGCACCCTGGCCGAGACCGCACCCGCCTTCGTCGAGCTCGCGCACCGGATCGTGTGGGGCAGCGTGGCCACCGTCGATGCCGACGGTCGCCCCTGGAGCCGCATCCTCCACCCGATCTGGCTGTGGGACGGCTCGGACCTCGTCGGCTGGATCGCCACCGGGCCGACGCCGATCAAGCGGGCCCACCTGGCTGCGCACCCCGACGTGGCCATCACCTACTGGGACCCCGGCCAGGACACGGCCACGGTCCAGGGCCGAGCCGAGTGGCACACCGACGACGACACCTGCGCGTGGCTGTGGAACCACCTGAAGCACGCACCTGCGCCCGTCGGCTACGACCCGGCGATCATCCCGCCCTGGTCCGACGGGCCGGCCTCACCGGCGTTCGCCGCGCTGAAGGTGACCCCGTGGCGCATCCGGGTGCAGCCAGCCGCCGCCATGACCGGCGACCCGGACGTGCCGATCCACCTCTGGAGCGCCTAGCTACACCCACACGGCGATCGGTCGCCCCGTCGCCACGTCGACCTCGGCGTCACCCAACCGGATCGCTCCGCCGCTGGCCACCCGCCACGCCGACCAGGCCGCAGCGGCGGCGTCGAACACATCGTCGGCCACCACGTCGCCCGCATCGCCCAGGTCGTCGGGCACCCGGATCGACGGGTCGGCACCGGCGAGGCGGCTGATCCGGTCGGCCGCGCCGTTCCAGGACTTCTTCGACGAGCGCAGGAACGAGCCGCCCATGGCCCGGAACGACGCCTCGGGGAACACCTCCACCACCCTCGGGTCTGCGGCGACCACCGCCGCCTCCCGCACCCGGGCGAACAGACCGAAGCCCTGACGGGAGATGGCGGGCAGCCCCATCGAGCGGAGCACACCGTTCGCCTCGTCGTAGTCGTCGAGGTGGAGGACGGCAGGGTGCGGGGCCGGGAACACGCTGGAGCGGCGGGGACCGACGTACGCCCGCATCGCCACGTCGGCGGTGCGCTTCGGACCGTCGACCAGCCCGATGGGGATGTCGACGCCGATGGCGTCGACCCGACCACCGCCTGCCTCCGCTGCGCCGATCAGCTCGGCCAGGGTGGGCGCGAGGTGGGCTGCGACGAAGCCCCCGTCGTCGACGACCACGCCGACCCAGCCGTGCCGACCGGCTGCGTCGACGCCGAGCCCCCGCACCGTGCCTGCCGCTTCCGTCGGGTCGGTCGGCCGGTCAACCGCCGGCGAGGCGGGCCTTGACCAGGGCGGAGACCTTCTTGCCATCGGCCTTGCCGGCCACCTTGGCCATCGCCGCCTTCATGGCGAGCCCCATCTGCGACGGCTCGGTGAAGCTGCCCTCGGCGAGCGCCTCGGCCACCAGGGCCTCGATCTCCTCGTCGGACGCCGGAGCCGGCAGGTAGGTGGCGAGCACGTCTCGCTCCGCCAGCTCCTTGGCGGCGCTCTCCTCTCGGCCACCGGCGGCGAACGCCTCGGCCGCCTCCTCGCGGCGCTTGGCCTCCTTGCCGAGAAGGGCGATGACGTCGTCGTCGGTGAGCTCGCGGACCTCGTCGCCCGACACCTTGGCCTCCTTGATGGCGGCCACGGCCATGCGCAGCACGGACACCCGCAGCTCGTCGCGGGCCTTCATGGCGGTGGTGAGGTCGGTCTGGATCTGGTCGGCGAGCATCTCGGTCTCCTGGTTCCGGTCCCGCCCATGGTGGCCCATCCCCTCCCGGCCCCACCACCGAGAACGAACTTTCGATGACAGAGGTTGCGGTGCAACCACCAGCACGGAAAGTTCGAGATGGGCGGGATGGGCGGGGGGAGATGGGTGGGTGCGCTCGTAGCCTGGATCGGATGTCTCCGGGTCGATCGCTGCTCCACCAGGCCGGGGTCGAGGCGATCTTCGTGCCGGGCCGGCCGGCTCGGACCGGGCAGCTGGCGCTGTGGCACCCGGACCGGACGCCGGAGGCGTTCACGGACACGATCGACGTGGTCATGCCGGCCGGCGAGCGGGTCCGGCAGCGGTCCGTGCCGGCCACGTTCGTACCGCTGGCTGATGTGTTCGACGACCTGGTGGCACTGGACCCCGATGCACCGTGCGGTCCGTCGGTGCACGACTGGGCGGCGGCGGCCCGGGGCGCCCTCCACCTGATCGCCCGGGGCCGGCTGCTTCCCGCGGTGGACGAGGAGGGCATCGACGGATGGCGGATCGGGCCGCTCGACCCGGAGGACCTGGCGGCGAGGGACGGGTTCGGCGACGCCCTGGCCCCCGCCGGTCACGCCACCGCCCTGCCGGGGACGGCACCCCGGCGGGTGTCGTCGCCCCGCTGGCTGGTCGCCCGGTTCTGGGATGCCGTCGCCGATGCCTACGTGCGCACCGCCGCCGCTCCGCTGGTGGCCGGGCACGAGGCGTTCGCCGCCCGACCGCGGGTGGCGCTGGTGACCAGCGGGACCGGCCGGGGCGAGGGGCCGTCGGTCCTCGGCCTGGACCTGGCCACGGCGACCTGGGGCGGCAGCACCACCACGGGCTGGCTGCAGTCGACCTCGTCGTCGGCCGAGGCCGACATCACCGTGGCCCTGCGCCTCGAAGACGCCGGCGCCCTGGCCGTGCCGACCGACGACGACGGGGGCGGCCACTCCGGCGATGCCAGCGCGGCGCTCGACCCCGAGGCCGCACCCGACGACGGCGGGGACCTGGATCCGACCACGGCGAACACGTTCCGGGCGGTGCTCGAGGTGGGCAGCGTGGCGGACCGGAGCCTGGTGCTCGACGCCGCCGACCTGTGGGCTGCACCGCAGGCGGTGGCCGAGCGCTTCGGGGCCGCGGTGGAGGACAGCGTGCTGCTGACGCTGCGGCGCGGCGCCCGGGTGTGGGGCCCCGTCGGCCGGCTGCTGGACCAGGCCCGGCCCGACGAGCTGGAGCTGACCGGCGAAGAGGTCGAGGACCTGCTGGGCCCGGTGGCCACCGACCTGGCCGGTGCCGGCATCGAGGTGCGGTGGCCCGCCGGGGTGCTGCAGACCGTGGACCTCAAGCCGGTGGTGGCGTCGGAGTCGCTGGGCACGGACCGGGCCGGCGGGCTGTCGTTCGATGCGCTGTGCGAGCTGCGCTGGGACGCGTCGGTCGACGGGCAGCAGATCAGCGACGAGGAGCTGGCCCTGCTGGTGCAGGCCAAGCGGGGTGTGGTGCGGCTGCGGGGCCGGTGGGTCCGGGCCGACCCGGCCAAGCTGGCCCGCCTCCGCCAGCGGCGGAAGGTCACCGCCGGCGAGGCCCTGGCCGCGGCGCTGAGCGGCGAGCTGGTGGTCGACGGCGAAGAGGTGGCCGCCGAGGTCCAGGGGCCGCTGGCCCAGCTGGGCGAACGGCTGCGCTCGGTCGAGGACCGGGCCGGATGGGCGGTGCCCGCCGGGCTCGACGCGGAGCTCCGGCCCTACCAGCGCGACGGTGCCGCCTGGTTGACCGAGATGGCGGACCTCGGCCTCGGCGGCGTGCTGGCCGACGACATGGGCCTGGGCAAGACCATCCAGTTCCTGGCCCTCCACCTCGCCCGGCACCGCTCTCGAGCGGGCACCGGCGACCCGGCCAAGCCCACGCTCGTCATCTGCCCCGTGTCGGTGCTGTCGAACTGGGCTCGGGAGGCGCAGCGCTTCGCCCCCGGCATCCCCGTGCTCCGCTACCACGGCGCCACCCGTTCGCTCGACGACCTCCGGCCCGACGCCATCGTCCTCACCACCTACGGCGTGGCCCGGCGTGAGGCGGCCGCGCTGGCCGAGCACCCGTGGGGCCTGATCGCCGCCGACGAGGCGCAGGCCATCAAGAACCCGATCAGCCGCACGGCCAAGGCGCTGCGCACCATCCCCGCCGACGCCCGCTTCGCCCTCACCGGCACGCCCGTGGAGAACCGGCTGGTCGACCTGTGGGCACTGCTCGACTGGACCACCCCCGGGCTGCTCGGCCCACTCGATCGGTTCCGGCGGGAGATCGCCGTGCCCATCGAGCGCGACCGCGACCCCGACGCCGCCGAGTCCCTCGCCCGGCTGGTCCGGCCGTTCCTCCTGCGCCGCCGGAAGTCCGATCCCGACATCGCCCCGGACCTGCCGCCGAAGACCGAGACCGACCGGGTCGTCCCCCTCACCACCGAGCAGGCGACCCTCTACCGGGCCACGGTCGACGAGGTGATGGCCCAGGTCGAGGAGGCCGAGGGCATGGCCCGGCGCGGCCTGGTCCTCAAGCTGCTCACCGGGTTGAAGCAGATCTGCAACCACCCGGCCCAGTTCCTCAAGCAGGACGGCCCCGTCACCGGGCGGTCGGGCAAGCTCGACGCCGTCACCGAGCTGGTCGAGACCATCACCGACGAGGGCGACTCCGTCCTGGTGTTCACGCAGTTCGTGGCCATGGGCCACCTGCTGGTCGCCCACCTGGCCAGCCCCGACCGGCCGGCGCAGTTCCTCCACGGCGGTACCCCGGCCAACCAGCGCACCGAGATGGTCGACCGGTTCCAGGCCGGCGACGTGCCCGTGTTCGTGGTCTCGGTGAAGGCGGGCGGCACCGGCCTGAACCTGACCCGTGCCACCCACGTCATCCACTACGACCGCTGGTGGAACCCGGCCGTCGAGGACCAGGCGTCCGATCGGGCGTGGCGCATCGGCCAGGACCGTCCCGTGCAGGTGCACCGCATGGTGTGCGAGGGCACGGTCGAGGACCGGATCTCGCAGATGCTGGCGGAGAAGCGGGCCATCGCCGAGGCCGTCATCACCTCCGGTGAGGGCTGGATCTCCGAGCTCGGCGACGACGACCTGCGCCTGCTGGTGGCCCTCGGCAGCGAATCCGACGACACCCCGATCCGGCGGGCCGGCTGATGGCCCGGCAGTTCGGGACCACCTGGTGGGGCCAGGCGTGGGTGCACGCCCTGGAGGAGCGCGCCCGCCTGGACCCGAACCGCCTGGCTCGGGGCCGGACCTACGCCCGCCAGGACCGGGTGGCCCGGGTCGAGGTCGAGGCCGGGAAGGTCACGGCGCTCGTGCGGGGCAACCGGGCCCTGCCCTACAAGGTCACGCTCACGACCCCCACCTACGGCGACGCCGAGTGGCTGGAGGTGGCCCGGGCCATCGCCCAGCGGTCGGCGTACGCCGCCGCGCTGCTCGACGGGGAGCTCGACCCCGGGGTGGCCGAGGCCGCCGAGGCGGCGGGCGTGCCGCTGTTCCCCGGCCCCGGCAACCTCAAGCCCCGGTGCTCCTGCCCCGACTGGGCCGACCCCTGCAAGCACGCCGCCGCCGTCGCCTACCTGGTGGCCGACGCGCTCGACGCCGACCCGTTCGTCCTGTTCACCCTGCGCGGCACCACGCGGGACCAGCTCATGGCCCTGGTCCGCGCGCAGCGGGCGTGGGACGCACGCCAGGCCGACGGCGAGGTCGCCGACGACGCCACCGCCGGCACCACCACCGGGACCACCGCCCCGCCTCCCGGCCCGGGCGGCAGCGGGCGGATGGTGGCGGCCGCGTTCGGCGGCGGCGCGGTCGTCGACCCGGGCATGGTGGCCCGGGAGGCGTGGGCCCGGCCGCTCGGCCCCTCGCCGGAGCGGCGGGAGCTGCCGAAGGAACCGGGCACCCCGGCCACCTGGCCTGCCGACCCACCCCGCGACGCCCCCTTCACGGCCGCCGGGCTCACCGACCTGGCCGCCGACGCCGCCCATCGGGCCTGGGCCCAGCTGGCCGATGGCGCGCCCAGCCAGCTCGCCCTCGACGAGGCCACCGACCTGGCCCGTCAGGCCGCCGACCGCCTCGGCAAGCTGGAATCGCTGCTGGAGCTGTCCCGCCGCTCCGGGGTGTCCAGCGCCCAGCTCACCCACCAGGCGCTGGCGTGGCGCAGCGCCGGCGCCGACGGGATCGACGCCATCGAGGAGGCCCTCTGGCGGCCGCCGAGCGCGGTCATCGACCAGGGGCTCGACGCGTTCGACCAGGCCGGCATCAACCCCGACGACGTCCAGGTGCGCTCCAACCGGTTCACCTGGGGCGACATCCAGCTGCGCGTCAGCAGCGACCTGCGCTGGTGGCGCTTCGAGAAGCGGGCCCGCAGCTGGGATCTGGTGGAGCCCCCGAGCGAACGCCCCGAGGACCTGATCTCCAGCTGATCCCGGTGGGGCCGAGCTGAGCCGGCGCCGTCCCTGCTGATCCCCGGTCTAGGAGAAGTAGGTCCCCCCGTAGCCGACGACCCAGTCGAAGGGCGGGTCGAAGGTGAACACGATGGTCTTGGCCGCATCGTTGGTCCACGTGCAGTACACGTACGGCGGGTTGCTGGAATCGCAGCCCTGCGGGAGCCAGTGGTCCGACGCCTTGTACGTCTCCTTGGCCAGATTGGCCTTCACCTGCGGCGAGGCGACGCCGCCCGAGCCCTCGACGTTGCCGATGCGCCAGCCGTGGAACAGCCGACCCGCCGACTCGTTGCCGAGCGAGATGCGCTGCACCGAGCTGACCTTGTTGAGGCTGTGGTCCACCCGCAGGATGAGGCGCCCCTCGATGCGGTTGACCCAGGTGCAGTAGGTCGCACCCGCCGTGCCCTGGCACGTGACGAAGGCCCACTGGGCGGTCGAGGTCCACGCCTGGCTGAAGATCTGCTGCTTGGCGGCATAGGTGGTGAACTCGCCGGTGGCCTGCGACGGCTTCCCCGCCTTCCAAGCGTCGAACAGCTTGGCGGCCGGCGGATCGGGCGCCTCGCACGCGGCCACGACCAGGGCGCCGAACGCCAGGAGCAGCCCGAGCACCGCGGCTCGGGTCCGGTTCGGGTTCCGACGGGTGGGTGCGTGCATGGGAGGCCTCCTCCGACCGCCCCGGCGGCGGACGTCACATTGTTCACCGAAAGGCGTCCGGAATCCAGCACCTCCACCAGCACGGGAGCGACAGCCCGCCGTGCACGAGCGCCGGGGCTCGGCCGCCGGTCAGCGGGGCAGCTGCGGGAGGGCGGCGTTGAACAGACCGGACTCCAGGTCGTCGAGGACGCGATCGACCTTCTGGTGCGCACGGACGCGCTTGGTGAGCGGCAGGACCTCGGCGACCTCGATGGCCGACGTCACCTCCTCGAGCGCCGCCAGGACCGGGTCGAGCGAGCGGGCCAGCTCCGGCCGCCCCTCCCCCAGGGAGAGCACCGAGGCCCGCAACCGCTCGACGCGGCGCTCCAGCTTCCGGCGCCCGAAGCGATCGGTCCACGACGACGTCGCAACGGCATCGACGCTGCCCGGGCTCGACAGCGACCGCTGGGCCGCCCGCTCCGCCCGCCACTGGTTGGCGGACTCCGACAGGTTGCGACCGTGCTTGGCCAGCTGGGCTCGGACCTCCGGGTCGCTCAACCGCTGCAGGGCGATGAGCCCGAGCGAGATCGAGATCCGCTTCAGGTCCTTCTTCGAGGACTTCTCCGACTTCGGCGACGAACCCGGAGCGCCCCTCGGCTGCTCGTCCATGCCGACCAGCCTGCCAGGGATCAGGCCTTCGGGCTGAGCACCACCAGCGGGATCTTGCGGTCGGTCTTCTTCTGGTAGCCGGCGTAGCCCTTGTAGGTCTGCTCCACCTGGGACCAGAGGGCGTCGCGCTCGGCGTCGTCGAGGACCCGGGCGGTGTAGGGCGCCACCGCCCTGCCGCCGTAGGCCACCTGCACGTCGGGCTGGTCCCGGAGGTTCAGGAACCAGGCCGGGTGCGTGTCCTCGCCGCCCTTGGACGCCACGATCACGATGTCGTCGCCCTGCTGCACCGGCGAGGTGAGCATCACGGTGCGGGGCTGGCCGCTCTTGCGGCCCGTGGTGGTGAGCTCCAGCACCGGCATGGCCCCCATCTTCCAGCCGAGCTTTCCGAACGACACGGCGAGGAGCACCCGGTGGGCGCCGTTCATCATCTTGAGCATCGGGTCCGAAGGCATGGCGGAACGCTACCGGTGCTCAGAGACGGGTGCGAAGGGTGGCGACCCCGGGACCGGCGAGGTCGTCGACGAACGGCGACCGGCCGGCGAGGGCGCACACGAGCGACCGCCCCGGGCCTTCGACCCGCTCGCCCTCGCCCACCGAGAGGTCGGCGTCGGTGGCCACCAGCTGGAGGCCCGACGAGTCGATGGCGCCGAACCCCCGCCGGGCCTTCGCGGTGGTGAGGAAGGGCAGCGACACCGCCAGCGCCTCCGGGGCCACCGCCACCGTGCGGCCGGCGGGCTGGAGGATGTCGGCGCCGTGGACGATGGTGTCGGTGAGCGGCGCCTCCGGCCCGAACAGCGGGGGCGTGAAGCGCGACCCGGCGTTGGCCCGCAGCCCGGCGATGCACCCCGCCGGGTCCAGCGTGCGCGCCAGGTCGACCGCCGCCCGCTCGTTGGCCTTGTCGAAGTTGCCGAAGGCCTTGGCGACCTCGAGCACGAACGCCAGCGTCCCCACGTTGAACGGCACGTTGAGGTGCGCCGCCACCTGGTGGGTGGTCCAGGCGCCGCACAGCGACGGCTTCGCCCAATCCGCCTCGTCGAGCCCGTCGAGGGCGTCGGCGAGGGATCGGCGGGCGTCGGCGACCAGGGCGAACGTGTCCATGCGGTGACGCTACGGCACCCGGCCCGCCGGGGCGGACGAGCGGATCTGCGACCATGGCGCGATGCCCGAGCCTTCGTCCGAGACCGAGCCTTCGTCCGAGACCGAGCCATCGTCCGAGACCGAGACTTCGTCCGAGGCCGTGTCCGCAGCGCCGGCGGGGTGGCTGCTGGTGGCCGACCACCAGGTGCTCGACATCGACCCCATGATCGAGGCGGTCGGCCAGGTGTACCGCTACCCGGTGGCCGACGCCGAGCGGGCCGCCGCCATGGAGCCGGGCCAGCCGTGCTTCCTGCTCCGGACCGACCGGTCCAGGGTGATCGGCCTGTGGGCGGTGGGCGAGGTGGTCGGCGAGTCGGCCCCGCTGGAACCGGGCACGCTCGGCGCCGGAGGAACCGACGGCGAACCCCGCTGGGCGGCCGAGGTGGAGCTGCTGCCGCTGGAGAAGGCCATCGCCCGCACCAAGCTGGTCGACCACAAGATGCTGGCCGCGGGCGCCGTGGCCGACGCCACCTTCGCCGACACCCCGGTCCCGCTGCTGCGCCGTGAGGTGCGGGCCCTCGAGACGTTCGACTTCTTCCTGGTGGAGCCCCGCCCCGACCAGCGCGACGCCCTCGACGCCCTCCTCGACGCCGAGGAACCCCCCACCTGATCAGCCCGCGCTCGGCGCCGCACCCCCACCAACTTCGTGTGGCTGTGGGTCGCTCGCGCACCGCATCCACACGGAGTCCGGGTCGGCGGCGGGTACGTGGTGGTTGTGGTGGTGGATCGGCGGTGGTGGCGGGGCGGGGGCGGGGTCAGCCGGCTCGGGTGGCGAACGCCGGGAGGTGGATCTGGGCGGTGATCAGGTCCCGGAGCGGGGTGCCTGCGAGGGCGGCGGCGAAGGCGTCGCGCTCGACGGTGGTGGGCGTCTTGGCGCGGAGGTGGATGAACACCACGGCGGCGTGGGTGTTGCCGACCTGCTTGTTCTTGTACTCGTTGGACTCCGAGAAGTTGATCATCACCTGGCCGCGGTTGGCGGTGCGGTTGTCCAGCTTCCTGGTCCAGTAGGCGATGCCGGTCGGGTCACCGGGTGGCGGGAGGACGTTGGCGTAGATGTTCTCCACGAACTTGCGGTTGGTCATCGAGCCGTAGCGGCGGATGAACTCGGAGGAGCTGGCGAAGTTGTTGGAGATGCGTGACAGCGTCCAGCCGGCGCGGCGGCGGTTCAGCCAGAAGTTGAGGCCGCCCGCGTCGGGCACCCGGGTCAGGTAGGCGGAGTAGAGCCGGACCGTCGGGTCGACGTTGGTGGTGGCGTCGGTGGCGCCCCGCAGGAAGACCACGAGGTCCGCCGGCAGCTTGGTGCCGGCATCCAGCTGGCTCAGCCACGACGCCCTCTCCGACGAGGTGGGGGCCTTGCCGGTCATCCAGGTGAAGATCTCGGTGACGGCCACCGGACCTGAAGTCCAGGGCAGCCACCACTGCGGCGTGACGGCGCTGGACGCTGCGGACTGCGGACCGGTGCCGACGCCGTTGACGGCGGCCACCTTGAAGGTGTGGGCCACCCCGTTGGCCAGCCCGGTCACGGTGGTGGACGTGGTGCCGACGGGCAGGTCGATGGCGGGCTGGGCCACACCGGCGGCGTACGGCGTGAGCACGTACCC
>CALANQ010000413.1 GCA_937926025.1 uncultured Acidimicrobiales bacterium | reverse complement strand
CCACCGGCGGCCTCGGCATCGGCATCGACCGCCTGGTGATGCTGCTCACCGACTCGTCCACCATCCGCGACGTGGTGCTGTTCCCGACCCTCCGTCCCGAGCAGGACCTGGGGTCTGGCAGCATGGACGGCGGGGACGCAGACGGGAACGAGCAGCCGAACGGCTCGTGAACCGGGGGAGAGGCCAGCGATGCGAGTTCTGATCACCGGGATGGGTGGGGAGCTGGGCACCCGCGTCGCCAACCTGCTCGAGGCCGACGAGTCCGTCACCGAGATCCTGGGCATGGACCTCTTCCCGCCCCGGCGCCGCATCTTCCGCTCCGAGTTCCACCGGGTGGAGCCCACGGACCGCCGCAAGGCCGTGCACCTGGTGCGGGACTTCGACCCCGAGGTCATCGTGCACCTGGGCGTGTTCGAGCCGCACTCCCGCACCAGCCCCAGCGAGGCCCGGCGCGGCACGGCGGCATCGGCCGTCTCCGTCCTGGGCGCGGCCGCCCAGTGCCCGTCGCTGCGATCCATCGTGGTGCGGTCCGGCATCGAGGTCTACGGCCGCTCCCGCGGCGCCCCCACCCGCCCCGACGAGTCGGTGCCCATCGCCCCCACCTCGCCCTTCGGCGAGTCCCTGGCCCACGTCGAGCAGGTCGCGGTCGAAGCCGGCGAGGTGGCCGACGTGCCCGTCACCGCCCTGCGCTTCGCCCCCATCGTGGGGCCCAGCATCCCCAGCCCCCTCGGGCGCTACCTGCGGCTCCCCGCCGTCTTCGTCGACCCGGTGTCCGAGCTGCCGTTCAGCCTCCTGCACCAGGAGGGCGCCTGCCAGGCCATGGTCGCCGCCATCGGTGCCGGCTACGACGGGCCCCTCAACGTGGTCGGCCCCGGCGCCGTCACCGCCACCCAGGCGGTGCTCATGGGCCGACGGATCCCGATCCCCGTCATCGGCCCCGGCTGGCTCGCCGCCGGCGCCCTCGCCGAGCTCCAGGGAGCCCCGCTCCCGCCTCACTCCCGAGAGCTGCTCGTGCGCGGGTGCACCGCCGACGGCTCCGAGGCCCGCAGCGTGCTGGGCATCGATCCCCGCAGCACCCACGACGTCGTCGCCCAGCTGTACCGCTGGGAGATCGTCGACCACCCCGCGCCCACCGGTCAGGTGGCGCCGCGATGAGCACCGACCTGCTCCGACGCGGCGTCCCCGGCGCCCAGGCCCTCTCGCAGGTGCAGCGCCGGGCGCGCGGGGCCTACGACATCGACGAGTGGGGCCTCGACCCCGAACTGGTCGCCCTCGCCAACCCCGTGCTGGGGCTGCGGTGGGACATCGAGGTCCGCGGGGCGGACCAGCTGCCCGCCGTGGGCGGGGCCGTCCTGGTGTTCAACCGGCGCTTCGGCATCAGCGAGCCCTGGGTCCTGGCCCGGGGCATCCGCCAGGCCACCGGCCGGTTCGTGCGCACCGTCGGCGTGCCCGACGTCGCCCCCGTCGGCCCGTTCCTCCGCCGCTTCGGCGGCGTCCTGGACCGCACCGACGAGATCGCTGGCCTGCTGCGTGCCGGGCAGCTGGTCGGCCTGCCGATGTCCCGGGACCTCCGCAGCCGGGAACGGGTCGGACACCTCGAGGTCGAACGGCTCGAAGCCGCGCTGGAGACCGGTGCCCCGGTGGTGCCGGTCGCCCTGGTGGGACGCGAGCTGGGCCGCTCCTGGACCATCGTCGTCGGCGAACCGGTTCCCCCGGTCATCGACGGCGGCCCCCTCGCTGCTGCCGAGCTGGCCGAGACCACCCATGCGGCGGCGCAGATCCTGCTCGACGAATCCCTCCCCACGGGCTGGTGGTTCTAGGTGTCCTCGTCACTCGTTCACTCCGCTGCGCTCCGTTCTCTCCGTTCCTCGGAACGGGCGGAAGGCCTGACGGCCAGCACTTCGTCGAGGGCGCACGACTGCGTCGCACGCCCTCGTCTCGGGGGGCTCCGCAAGCTCTGCCCCCCGAACCCCCCGGGCTCGCTGCGCTCGGAACCCAACCCCGTCCTCGTCGTCTCCGCTCCTCGGGGGAACTGATGCCGCAGGTGATCACCGAGGACGGGACGAAGATCTCGTACGCGCTCGACGGGCGGCGCGACGGCGAGCCCCTTCTGATGGTGCACGGGCTCGGGGCCGACACCCGGGGCTGGGTCATGCAGAAGCGGGCGCTCGGCAACCGGTTCCGGCTCGTCATGGTCGACAACCGGGGCGTCGGCCGGTCCGAGCGGGCCGAGGGCCCCTACGACCTCGAGGTCATGGCCACCGACGCCCTCGCGGCGCTGGACCACGCCGGCTACGGCTCCGCCCACGTCATCGGGGCATCGATGGGCGGCATCATCAGCCAGGTCATCGGCGTCCGGCACCCCGAACGGGTCCGGTCCCTCACCCTCGCCTGCACCGCCTGCCGGCACTTCAGCTGGCGGCGCGAGCTGCTCAGCGAGTGGGCCGACCAGGCCCAGGCCTACGGCATGCGCGAGTTCGTGCGCCGCAACCTCAAGTGGATGGTCGGCCCCCGCTCGCTGCGCCGCACCTGGCCGGCGATGGCCGTGCTCGGGCCGCTGGCGTTCAACGTGCCGGTCGCGTCGTTCGTCGCCCAGATCCAGGCGATCCTCTCGATCGAGGACTCGCTGCGCACCGAGCTGGCCGACGTCACCGCCCCCACCCTCGTGCTCTGCGGCAGCCAGGACGTGCTCACCACCCAGGGCGACAGCGAGGAGATCGCCTCGCTCATCCCCACCGCGGAGCTGGCCGTGGTGCGCGGCGGCGCCCACCTGTTCATGGTGGAGCAGGCCGGCTCCTTCAACCGCACCGTCAACGACTTCCTCACCCGCGTCACCGACCCCCAGCGCCTCCTGGACCTCCAGACCATCTGACCTCGTCGAGGGGCGATGGGCCCGCGGCGTGGGGAAACGCTCGACCTGTGCGTTCCCGAGCGGAGCGAGCGCGACGAACGGAGGACGAGAGGCCGCTGGGCGGCTACTCGATGCCGTGGTCGAGGGCGTAGCGGATGAGCTCCTGCTTCCGGTTGAGGTGGAGCTTCGCCAGGATGTTGCGCACGTGGTTCTCCACCGTCTTCTCGGCGATGAACAGCTCCTCGCCGATCTCCCGGTAGGTGTGCCCGCGGGCCACGTACTGGAGGACCTCGCGCTCGCGGTCCGACAGCGCCTGGGTACCGCCGGCGCCCTTGTGCATGCGGCGGAACTCGCCGAGCACCAGCGCGGCGAGGCTCGGGCTGAACACGGGCTCGCCCTGCGCCGCCTGGTACAGCGCGGTGCGCAGCTCGTCGACCGGGGTGCTCTTCACCAGGTAGCCCTGCGCGCCGGCGGCCACCGCGTCGAGCAGGTCGCGCTCTGCTTCGGAGACGGTGAGCATCACGATCGGCACCTGCTCGCCGCATTCCTTCGCCACCTTGATGCCCCCGCCGCCGGGCATGTGCAGGTCGCACACCACCAGGTCGGGCTTCTCCCGGCGGATCACGGTGATGGCCTCGTCGGCGTCGCCCGCCTCGCCGATCACCGCGAAGGCGTCGCCCAGGTCGGCCCGCAGCCCCGACCGCCAGATCTGGTGGTCGTCGGCCACCACCACCCGCACCGCCCGAAGCTCAGCCACCACCCCAGTCTGCCCGCACCCGGACCCCCGCCGACTCCTCCCCACCGAACTTGCTGTGATCGACCGGACCGATCTCCGGCTGACCACAGCACGTTCGGGCGGGAGGGGGGAGGTCAGCTGCGCACGGCGTCTTGGAGGCGGGCGGCGGCGTCGAGGGCGAACGGATCGCCCGTCATGATGATGATGTGGGTGGCGCCGGCCTCCACGAACGACTCCCACCGGTCGACGTCGTCGGGGCCGATGGCGATGGTGCGCTCGATCTCCGCCGGGTCGCGGCCGAGCTTGTCGCACCACTCGTCGAGGATGGCGTTCTTGGCCGCGTAGTGATCGGCCGGGCCGAAGCTGTTCCAGCCGTCGGCGTGCTCGGCCACCAGCCGCAGCGTGACCTTCTCTCCCGAGCCACCGATGAGGAGCGGGAGCTTCCCCGCCGGCGGCGGGGTCAGCTTGCCGATGCGGTCCTTGATGATCGGCAGGTCGTCGCGCAGCTTGTGGAGCCGCTGGCCGGCGGTGCCGAACTCGTAGCCGTACTCGGTGTAGTCCCGCTCGAACCACCCGGACCCGATGCCGAGGGTGAAGCGGCCGTCGCTGATGTGGTCGATCGTCCGGGCCATGTCGGCGAGGAGCTGCGGGTTCCGGTAGCTGTTGCAGGTGACCAGGGCCCCGAGCTGGGCGTGGGTGGTGTCGGCCGCCATCGCCGCCAGCAGCGTGTACGCCTCGAAGTGCGGCGCCGAGGGGTCGCCGTAGAGCGGATAGAAGTGGTCCCACACCCAGATGGAGTCCACGCCTTGGGCGTCGGCCGCCTTCCACGCCTCCCGCAGGTTCGCCACCGTCGTCGCTTGGGGGTGCAGCTGCACCCCGACCTTGATGTTCGTCATGGCGCGCAGGGTACGGCGACCGCCCCCGGACCCAACCCAGCTCCGCGCGAACTTTCGATGCGAACCGTTGCCCTGCAACGGCAACCGTCGAAAGTTCGTGGATCGTCCGAAGCCGCTTCCCGAACTTTCGATGCGAACCGTTGCGGTGCAACGACTGCTATCGAAAGTTCGGGGGAGAGCGCGGGTCAGCGCTTGGGGCGGAGGGGGGCGTGGAGGCGGACCTCGGTGCCGGTGCCGGGGCGGGCGTCGACCTCGGCGGTGCCGCCGACCTCGGCGAGGCGGGCGTGGATCGACTGGGTGATGCCGGTGCCGGGCGGTGCGGCGGCCGGGTCGAACCCGTGGCCGTCGTCCTTCACCGAGCAGAACACCTCGTCGTCGATGTCGACGAACACGGTGGCCCGGGTGGCGCGGCCGTGCTTGTGGGCGTTGGTCAGGGCTTCGCCGACGGCCCCGGCGATGGCCTCCACCACCGGCGGGGCGACCAGCGGGGGATCGTCGTCGACGAACAGCACCTCCACCCGCAGGCCGTCCCGACGCTCGATGCGGGCGGCGGTGCTGCGCAGCGCGGCACCGATCTCCTCGGTCTGGGGGCGGTCACCGGCGAGGAAGGCCCGGAGGTCCAGCTCCTGCTCGCGGGCCAGGGCCACCAGCTCCTCGTCGGTGGATCGGCGCTGGACGACGGCGAGCGTCTGGAGCACCCCGTCGTGGAGGGTGCGGGCCACCTCCTCGCGCGCCCGGGCCTGGGCGATGGCGGTCTCGGCCCGCCGGACCAGCTCCATGGCGGCACCAGCGGCCGCCCCGGCGATGGCGAACAGCACAGCGCTGGACACCAGCGACAGCGACGAGACCTCCCCGCTGAACGGGGCCAGCACCGCTCCGAGCCACCGGGCGATCCCGAGCGCGAAGCCGGCGACGGCACCGGCGATGGGGCCGCCGACCACGGCCGCCATGAGGATCCCGGCCACGGGCCACGCCGACCCGAGGCTCTGGCTGTGGTCCTCGCCGTAGACCTGGCCGTCGAGGATGAGGATGCGGGCCCCGACGGCCAGCTCGGCCAGGACGGCCCCGGAGGCGAACACCCAGGGGCGGCGACGGAACGCCCCCTCGGTGGTGGCGGCGGTGGTGGCCAGCGCCAGACCGAGCAGGGCGACCCCGAGCAGCATCCCGTCGACCTGGGCCCGGGTGAGGAACAGGACGACGGCGGCCCAGCCCAGCGCCAGCCAGCGGAAGGCGGCGATGCCGCGGGCCACGCCCCACTCCAGGTCGGTGACGATCCGACGATCGGTCGCAGCGGTCGCCGCCATGGGCGCAGCGTACGGGGTCCGGTCCGTCCGGGTGGGGGTGCCATAGCGTGCCGCTGGTGAGGGGTCGGTCGAGGCGCCGGGTGCCGGTCGCCGTCGTGGCGTGCACCGCGGCGCTGGCGGGAGCGGGGGTGGTCGGCTGCGCCGGGAGCTCGCAGCCGGGTGCGGACCGCTCGACATCGACCGCCGCGACCGCCTCCTCCACGTCGTCCTCGTCGACATCGTCCACCACCACGACGTCGACGACGGCCCCACCCACGACCACCACCACGGCCCCGCCGCCGCCCGGGCCGGACTCGATGACCCTGGCGTTCACCGGCGACCTGCTGCCGCACCTGCCCCTGGTGGCGGTGGCCGGGCAGTACGGCCGCCAGAGCGGGGGGCGCTACGACTTCGTCCCGATGCTGGCGCCGATGCAGCCCATCATCGCCGGGGCTGACTTGGCCATCTGCCACCTGGAGGTGCGGGCGGCGGCCGACCAGGACCGCCTCACCGGGTACCCGACGTTCGGTGGCCCGGTGGAGCTGATCGATGCGGTGAAGCTCACCGGCTACAGCGGCTGCTCGACGGCGTCGAACCACAGCCTGGACCAGGGTCGGGCCGGGATCGGTGTCACGCTCGACCGCTTCGATCAGGACCACCTGCTCCACGCCGGCACCGCCCGCACCGCCGAAGAGGGGGCGGCGGTCACGATGTACGACGTCGGCGGGGCCAAGGTGGCGCACCTCAGCTACGCGTACGGCTTCAACGGCTACCGGCTTCCGGCCGACGCCCCGTTCGCCGCCAACCAGATCGACGTGAACCGGATCCACGCCGACACCACCCGGGCCCGCCAGGCCGGGGCGCAGCTGGTGGTGGTCAGCCTCCACTGGGGCACCGAGTACCAGCACGAGCCCGACGGGTTCCAGCGCCAGGTCGCCGCCGACCTGCTGCCGTGGCCCGACATCGACGTGATCGTCGGCCACCACGCCCACGTGGTGCAGCCCATCGAGCAGGTGGAGGGCACCTACGTGGTGTGGGGCCTCGGCAACCACCTGACCAACCAGCCGCAGGTGCCCAAGAGCGACGGGCTCACCGCCGTGCTGTCCGCCACGAAGGGCGAGGGCGGCCGCTACCGGATCACCGGGATCCTGGCCGTGCCGACGTGGATCGAGCCGGGCACGTTCCGCGTCCTGCCCATCCCGAACACCCTCCAGGACCCGAACCTCCCGCCCGGGCTCCGGTCCGAGCTGGTGGCCAGCTACGACCGCACCGCCGCGGTGCTCCACACCACCCCCACCCCCGGCGTCGAGATCGCCCCCCGCCCCTGACGACGAGGTCCGCCCCGCCGCTCCGAACTTCGTGTGGATGCGGTGCGTCGCTGCACCGGCGCCACACGAAGTTGCCGGTGGGGTGCGGTCGGGCGATGCGGGTGGGGTGGGCGCGGGCGAGTCAGGTGGGGTCGGGGTCGGGGTCGTCGAGGCCGGCGGCGGTGCGCTGCTTGGCGAAGCTGCGGTTGATGACCCAGGGGACGAAGAAGGCGAACCACGCGCCGGCGAACATCACCACGGCGGAGCCGACGATGGCGATGGGCTCATCGACGCTGCCCGACACCTGGTTGTCGACCCGCTTGTCCGAGTACGACACCACCTCGGCGATGGAGTGGTCCAGCGCCCACTGCTTCTGCGGCGAGTACAGCAGCGCCAGCATGATGGCCCCGTAGGCGAACATCGCCAGTCCCAGCACCCGCATCTTCCACACGCCCGCATCCTCGCGCTGATCGGGTCGACGGGGGAGCGGGGGATCACCCGCGGGCGGTCAGGCGGTGGTGCGGACGGCGTCGAGGCTGGCGATGAGGTGGCGGCTGGCGCCCTGGAGGCCGAGGGCGGCGGGGTGCTCCTCGAAGGGGGTCAGCAGGTCGCAGGCCCGATCGACGTAGGTCTGGGCGGTGGCGATGGCGCTGGGCACGGCGTCGCCCTGGCGGACCAGGTCGCGGGCCCGGGTCCACGCCTCGCCCTCGATGGGGGCGCCGAGGATGGTGCGCAGCTCGTCGCCCTGAGGCCCGGCGAGGGCCCGGAGGGTGGGCAGGTTGTACGCGCCCTCGACCAGATCGTGGGCCGCGGGCTTGCCGAGCTGCTCGTCGGTGGCGATGACGTCGAGCACATCGTCGACGATCTGGAACGCCATGCCGTACGCCTTGCCGAACTGGGTGAGCCGGTCGATGTCGTCGCGGGGCAGGTCGGCCACGATGCCGCCGATGCGGCAGGCGGTGGCCAGCAGCGAGGCGGTCTTGCCGTCGATGGCCTGGAAGTAGGCGGCCTCGGTGCGCTCGACGTTGTAGGCGTCGTCGAGCTCCACGACCTCGCCGGTGCAGAGCTCGCCGATGGTGGCGGCCAGCAGCCCGGCCACCTCGGTGCCGAGCGAGGCGGCGATCTCCGACGCCTTGGCCAGCAGGAAGTCGCCGGCGAGGATGGCGCGCAGGTTGCCCCAGCGGGCGTTGACGCTGTCGATGCCGCGGCGGGTCTCCGCCTCGTCGATGACGTCGTCGTGGAGGAGCGAGCCGAGGTGGACCAGCTCCACGGACACGCCGCCGCGGACCACGTCGATCGGCGCCGGACCGTCGGAACCGCCGGGACGGCAGGCGCCGGCGGCGATGGCGAACAGGGGGCGGACCCGCTTGCCGCCCGCTCCGAGCAGGTGGCCGGCCATGTCGGTCATCGCCTCGGTGGGGGCGGTGACGGCGAGGCGCAGCTGCTCCTCGACCCGGTCGCGGTTCTCGTCGGCGTGGGGGAGCTCCAGAAGGGGGTTCGTCGCCATCTCCGCAGGCTACGGGGGCGACCCGCGCTCCCCCGAAACGGCCCGGACGGCCCGCCGGTGCGGTGCCGGCCCGCGCCGCCGCTGCCCGCCGAGCGACAGGTGGCCCGGGGCGGGGTCGGCGAACCGGTCACGGGCGTTCAGGCCGTGGGCGATCTTGCCGACGGGGTTGTGGGGGACGGGCGGTACACTCGCCCCACGAATCCCGCTGATTGGGAGGCAGGAACTTGTTCGAACGATTTACCGACCGGGCCCGTCGTGTGGTGGTCCTGGCGCAGGAGGAGGCTCGCCTCCTCAACCACAACTACATCGGCACGGAGCACATCCTGCTCGGGCTGATCCACGAGGGCGAGGGCGTGGCCGCCAAGGCGCTGGAGTCCCTCGGCATCTCGCTGGAGGCCGTGCG
>CALANQ010000412.1 GCA_937926025.1 uncultured Acidimicrobiales bacterium | reverse complement strand
CTTGCCAGCGACGGGGTGCGGGGGTTCCATGGTGGGGACGGCAGATGCCGCCGGGCGCAACCGGAACGGAGGAAGCCATGCACCGCTACCTGGTGATCGCGAACCAGACCCTCGAGAGCCCCCTGCTGCTCGACACGATCCGGCGGCGACGATCCGAGGGGCCCACCCACTTCCACCTGCTGGTCCCGGAGAACCACCGCGACGGGGCCACGTGGGACGAGGGCCAGGCCCGGGCCGAGGCCAAGCGCCGGCTGGCCGAGGGGATCGCGTGGTTCGCCGACCACGACATCCCGATGACCGGCGAGGTCGACACCACCCCGGTCGATGGCGTGGGCAACGTGCTGGTGCGCGAGGGCCAGGACGCCTACGACGAGATCATCATCTCGACGCTGCCGGCCACCCTCTCGCGCTGGCTGAAGCTCGATGCGCCGAGCCGCATCCAGCGCATGACCTCGGTGCCGGTCACGCACGTGGCCGCCACGATGGCGACGGCCGAGCGCTAGCCGCGCCCGGCCAGCGTCGCCCGCAGCGCGGCCACCAGCTCGTCGGTGCCCGCCCAGGCACCGGTGGTGGGCACCATCGCGTCGGCCGCCTCGCGGACCTGGCGCTTGGTGGTGCGGATGACCTCATCGCCGCGCTCGAGGATGAGCGCGGCCCGGGTGGCGACCACCGGGCCCAGCTCGGCCCGCCTCGTTCACCAGCCCGATCGCGTGGGCCTCGGCCGCGGGGACGCGCCGGCAGGTGAGGATCAGCTCGTTGGCCCGAGCCGGGCCCAGCTCCCGGACGAGGCGGGGCACGCCGCTCCAGGCCAGCGGGATGCCCAGCTCCGCCTCGGGCAGCGAGAACCAGGCGTCGTCGGCGGCGACTCGCACGTCGCAGCAGAGGGCCAGGACGAACCCGCCGCCCACGCACGGCCCCTGGACGGCGGCCACGGTGAGCGCCCGCATGGTCGACACGGCCTCGGCCATGGCGGCGCCGAGGGCCGGGGTCAAAGCACCGGGGTGGTCGCCGTGCTCCGGTGGTCGGGCGGTGAGCTCGCGCAGGTCGAACCCGGCGCAGAACGCTCGACCGGCCCCGCCGACCACCACCACCGGCACGTCCTGCTCGTCGAACCACCGGGCGGCCTCGGCCAGCTCCCGCAGCGCCACGGCACCGATCGGGTTCAGCCGGTCGGGCTGGTCCAGCGTGAGCCGCCCGAGCCGGCCGTCGACCTCGACCCGCAGGGTGGTGAACGGGGGCGGGGCGGCATCGACCATGGGCTGATACTGCCCCACGGCCGTCAACCGGGCGCACGCCGTCCGGGCTGAGGCTGTACCCGGGGCGCGACCGCGTGGGATCATCGGGCGGTCGAACGCCGAGCTGCCCACGGACGGAGCCCTGACGTGACCACCGAGACCCGCACCGATCGCAAGGTGCCCACCCGGCGCATCTCCTTCGAGGAGTCGCTCCAGGCCGTCCCGAAGCACTTCGCCGACGACGGGGACCTCATCGGCAGCCACCTCATGGCGTCGCTGTCCGCCGTGTTCCCTGACGGCGAGGACTTCTTCGTCCGCTCCGTCCGCCACTTCCGCGACGCCGTGTCGGACCCGGAGCTGAAGGTGCAGGTGTCCGGCTTCATCGGCCAGGAGGCCGTCCACGGGCGGGAGCACCGGGCCTTCAACGACCACCTCGACCAGCTCGGCTACCCGGTGAAGACGTTCGAGCGGTTCACCAAGCGGGGCCTCGCCATCCGGGAGCGCCTGCTGCCCGCCACGTCGAACCTGGCGGCCACCGCCGCGCTGGAGCACTTCACCGCCACCCTGGCCGAGCTGATCCTCACCGACCCGGAGGCGCGCGGCATGATCGGCGACCCGGCGGTGACCGAGCTGTTCGTGTGGCATGCGCTCGAGGAGTCCGAGCACAAGGCGGTGGCCTTCGACGTCTACAAGATCTCCGGCGGCAGCGAACGGCTCCGCACGTTCACGATGGACCTCCTCACGTTCGGCTTCATCGCCGGCATGACGGTGCAGGTCATCGTCTCGCTGCTCGGCGACCGGGAGACCTACCGCCGTGGCCGGCTCCGCCGCAGCGTCAAGCGGGTGGCGCGCTCGCCGTTCGTCAGCAAGGACCTCTGGCGGCGCCTCCGGGACTACAACCGGCCGGACTTCCACCCTGACGACTACGACACCACCGACCTGGTCGCGTCCTGGCGGGCCGAGCTGTTCGGGCCCGACGGGACCCTGGTCGACAAGCTGGCGACGGCGGCCGCGTGACGTTCCGACGGGTGGGACACCCGACCGAGTCATGGAAGTGCGACCAGTTGGGTACAGACTCGCCATGACCCCCCAGACCCCCCGCCAGCGGCCGCGCGGCCGGGAGCAGATCCAGGCCGCGCTCATCGCCAGCACGCTGGATCTCCTGGAGACCGACGGCCTCGACATCAGCATCCGCCAGATCGCCGAGCGGGCTGATGTCCCCCACTCGGTCATCGGCCGGTACTTCGGGTCCAAGGACGAGCTGATCCGCCAGGCCATCGACTCCACCCTTCCCGCGGATCGCGAGGTGGCGGAGCAGTTCCAGACGGCGGAGCAGGCCGCCATCGCCGCCTTCCGGTCCACGTTCGAGCGTCCCGAGCGCATCCGCATCCTCGCTCAGCTGCTCCAGGCCGGGATGATGCCGCGAGAGATCCGGAGCGAGGCGCCGATCATGGCGTCGCTCATCAAGCTCATCGACGAGGAGCAGCCTGATCACGGCGATCCTCGGGTGATCGCGTCGGCCATCTTCGCCATGGCGATGGGTCTGGTGCTCACCGAGGAGTACATCCTCGACCACGCCGGGCTCGACGTCCTCGACCGCGACGAGGTCCGGGACCAGATCCAGACCCTCATGCTCCGGATGCTCTGACCACCAGGCGGATCGGTACGATCCGGCCATGCCCGACCTGGCCGCTGATCCCATCCCCACCGCACCGGAGGCCGAGACGGTCGATGTGCTGATCGTCGGCGCCGGTCTGTCGGGCATCGGCGCCGCCTACCGGCTGCAGACGATGTGCCCGGGCACCTCCTACGCCATCCTCGAGGGCCGCGCTGCGCTGGGCGGCACCTGGGACCTGTTCAAGTACCCAGGGATCCGCTCGGACTCCGACATGTTCACGCTGGGGTACCCGTTCCGGCCGTGGACGGGCGAGAAGTCCATCGCCGACGGCGCCGACATCTGGGCCTACATCGACGACACGGCCAAGGAGTACGGCATCGACCGTCACATCCGGTTCGAGCACCGGGCGGTGGCGGCGTCCTGGGACAGCGACGAGGCCCGGTGGACCGTGGAGGCCACCGTCGGGCCCGACGCCGAACCGGCGCGCTTCTCGTGCCGCTTCCTCTACCTGTGCAGCGGCTACTACCGCTACGAGAGCGGCTACCAGCCCGACTTCCCGGGCCGCCAGGACTTCACCGGGCAGCTCGTCCACCCGCAGGCCTGGCCCGAGGACCTGGACTACGAGGGGAAGCAGGTGGTCATCATCGGGAGCGGCGCCACCGCCGTCACCCTGGTCCCTGCGATGGCCGGGACCGCCGCCCACGTCACGATGCTCCAGCGCTCCCCCACCTGGATCGCCACCCTCCCCGGGAAGGACCCGTTCGCCGACCTGGTGCGGCGCCTGCTCCCCGCGAAGCTCGCTCACTCCATCATCCGCTGGAAGAACGTGCTGTTCACCTCGGCCTTCTACCAGTTCTGCCGTCGGCGCCCGAAGGCCGCGCGGCGGGTCATGACCCGGATGGTGGCGGCCCAGCTCCCGAAGGGTTACGACGTGGACCCCGACTTCAACCCCCGGTACGACCCGTGGGACCAACGGGTGTGCCTGGTGCCCGACGGTGATCTGTTCCGCGCCATCAAGCGGGGCAGCGCCGACATCGTCACCGACACCATCGAGCGGTTCACGCCCACGGGCATCGACCTCACCTCCGGCCGCCACCTCGATGCCGACATCGTGGTGTCGGCCACCGGCCTCACCCTCCAGGCCGGCGGCGGGATCGCCGTGGAGGTGGACGGCAACCCGGTCGACCTCGGCCGGACCTACGTCTACAAGGGCTTCATGCTGAGCGACGTGCCCAACCTGGCCATGTGCGTCGGCTACACGAACGCCTCGTGGACGCTGCGGGCCGACATCTCCTCGCAGGAGGTGTGCAAGGTCATCAACCACCTGGACCGCCACGGCTACCGGTCGGCCACGCCGACGGTGCGCGAGGCCATCGAGCAGGTGCCGATCCTCGACCTGAGCTCGGGCTACGTGCAGCGCGGCAAGGACGTCATGCCCCAGCAGGGCACGAAGGCACCGTGGGTTCTGCGGCAGAACTTCGTGCTCGACCTCTTGTCGTCGAAGCTCGGCGACGTCACCGAAGGGCTGGTGTTCGACCGCCCAGCAGACCGGGAACCGGCCCGGCGCTGACGTCGGTGACGCTCAGCCCGCGCTGACCGTCAGGTCGTCGATCGCAACCGAGCGGGCGCCGACGTTGCTGCCCGAGCGGACGAGCGACAGGAACAGCTGACCGGCGGCGGTGACGGTGCCATCCGTGTGGGTGGATGCCCACGCGGTGGGCTCGGGCGTGCCGTCCACCCAGGTCTTGAACTGGATGGTGCTCCCGACCACGCGGAGCACCAGCCACTGCTTCGCGGTCGTGACGGCCTGGCCGCCGGCGACCGCGCCGACGGTGGACACGGTTCCGCCGGTGACCCGGCGCACGGAGACGGTGCCGCTGTTGGAGCTGAGCTCCAGCCCGTAGCCGTCTCGCGGCCGGTAGGCGTTGGCCCACCCACCCGAGCCCCGGCCGTAGACGTTGAGGTAGCCGGTGGTGGCGTTCGACGACCACCGGTAGGAGAAGCGGACCTCCGCATCGGAGCGGGCAGCGAACGCGGTCAGCTGGGCGCGGGCGTAGGCGTTGGCCGAGTCGGTGTAGGCCAGCAGACCGGTCCCGCCCTGGACGGACACCGAGCCCGATGCCGAGCCCACCGACCACCCCGGCCAGGCGGAGCCGTCGGTCCCGGCGAAGTCCTCGGCGTAGAGCGCCGTGCTCGGTGCCGGTGCCGTGGTGGTGGTCGTCGGCGGCACCGTGGTGGTCGTCGTCGTGCTGGTCGTGGTGGTGGAGGTGCTCGTGGTGGTGGGCGGCGCGGTCGTCGTGGTGGACATCGGGACGGCCCCCGTCGACGCCAGCGATGCCGCGAAGCTGAGGTCGCTGGAGCCGCCCGAGTCCTGGTGGACCTCGACGGCAATGGTGTTGATCCCGGGGCGCACCGAGGTCGGCGGGATGGCGAAGGCCCGCACGGTGGCCTCATCGGCCCCCGAACGTCCGGTGGAGGCACGGGTGGTGTAGCCGATGGTGCCGGCCGGCAGGTTGTCCCGGGCCACCTCGACCCCGTTCACGTAGACCACGGCGCCATCGTCGGCCAGCAGGTTCAGGGTCAGCGTGTCAGGGACGGCCCGCGCCGTGAACGTGGTGCGGAAGTAGGTGGTGGGGTACTTGGCAGCCGGGTTGGGACCGAAGCCGATGACGGTGGCCTCGTCGTCGTCGCCGAAGCCGAGCTGGGCCGGACCGGCGGGCCAGGAGCCATCGGCGAACCCGGGCTGGTTCCACGACGGGTCGGCCGCCGTCGGCGTGACCAGGTAGCGCCAGGTGGCACCGCCCGAGAGCGTGACCGGCATCGGTGGCACGACTCGCTTGGGGAAGATGGCGAAGCCCTGCACCGGCACGCCGGAGATGGTGGTGAAGTCGCCGACGATCACCAGGTGCTCCGCGTCGCCGGCGATGCCGAACACGCCCCAGAACCGGTCGAACGTGGGTCGGAACGACGCATCTCGACCGCCGTCCACGGCGTCGTTGGCGGTGAGGCGCTGGGTGGCATCGCCGTCGCAGGCCTCGTGGAAGCCGGAGAGCACGGTGCCGTCGACGATGTGGACGGCCTGCCCGTCGCCGTCGCAGCGCTGCCGCCACAGGCGGGCCCCGGTCTCCGCGTTGTACCAGGTGCCCTGGTTG